>JAYKJC010000395.1:0-7679 GCA_035285885.1 Leptolyngbyaceae cyanobacterium
TGCTCTTTGTTATTCAAGTGGTGCTCGAAGGGTGGGGACTGACGCACTATCGCTCCCTGTCCCACGACTGCACCCACCGAGCATTGGGGCAGACCCTCCAGGGCTTTCTCGCAGATGAATCTCGCCACCACGCCACTGGCGTCACGCTGTTTAACCAGGCTACTCTTTCGCCCGCTAGCCATGCCGCCATTGTAGAAATCCTGGCGCAGTTTTTGAGAATGGTGCAGGTAGGGCCGCAGGGAGTGTTAGAGGCGATCGCCCAGGTCAAAGGTCACCTCTCCCGCAATCAGAAAATCCAGATTCTTGAAGAACTCGACACCGAACAGCACAGCGGCAGTCGGCTCCAGGTGTTGCGATCGCTCATGCGAGGCGACGGAGCTGGGGCGATCGTGCAGGATTTGGAAGAACGGGGTGCCTTTCGTCCATTTGCCGCCTACGAGTGTGTTTAACCCAAATTCTCTAAAGCTCTGTGATGAATACGCCATTCAACGCCCCTAGAGGGAATACCCTGCTGGACAATTCCGCCCTGTGTCGCAAAATTCAGCTCAATCTCCAGCGCAACAAAAAACAGGATCACACCTCCCTACTGGACGAAGCGGCTCAGTCCTTCAACTATGCGGACTGCAAAGACGAATACTGGAACCCCGAAGAATTCTCGCTGCTCTACGGCACCCCCCTGTGGGACGAAGCCAGTCCTGCCCAGCGCATCGTACTCAACCATCTCTACTGGGTCGCCTACTATTCGCAGATCATCTCCGCCGAAATCGCCACCATTTACTTCAATCAAACCAGCGCAGCAGGACTGTACGCCCAAGAAGACTTTCGCCAGGTGTGTGACATGCTCGACCTGGAATCGGCCCAGGAACGCGCCCACATCAACGCCTTCAAGACCATCTCGAATCAGGTAGAAGCGGAACTCTTTGGAGAGCGAGTGTTCAGCTATCCAATGCGATCGCCCTTCACCGAAACGATGATTTTTGCAGATACCAACGCCCTGAAACGCCGCTGGAAACAGCTCCAGCTCCAGGCATTTGGACTCCTCTCCGCAGGCAATACCTTTCTCGCGTGCCAATACTTCACCGTGCGCGGCATCCGCACCCTCAACGGTAAACTGGTGCAGCATAAGCTCAGCAGCTACTACCAGCATCACCCCGACCCCGATAATGCGCCAATTCCCTCCAAGATTTCCTACTATCACTTCATGGATGAGAGCTTCCATTTCAATAGCTCAACACTGCTCTCCCATGAGGTGGTGAACTGCCTCAAACCGCCTACAGCTTTTGAATCCACCGTGGCGAACCTGGGAATTTGGGGCTGTCAGAAAGACCACTATCACTTTTCTGTCGCGATAAACGGAATTTTCTGGTACGACCCAGCGCTATATTCGACGGTGTATCGGGTGTTGCGATCGCCCCTCTTCGACATGGACGACACCGAGGCCAAAGCCATGATGCGCCGCTGCTTCACCGAAGAATCCGAGGGACTGCACCGCAGCTATCAAACTCACCGAGAAGCCGTCGATTCTTACAAAGTTTATTTAGAGAGAGTGGGCTACGCCTGGAAGCGAAACCAGGAGATGGTGCTGATGGGTGCAAATTCCATTGAGAAGTACTTGCAGGTTCAGCGCCCTCGCTTTCGTTGAGTTTGAATGCAAAACCGCAATAAAGGCCATCGTCTTGGGCTAAATTATTTCAGGTAAAACAGAGTTCCATACTCGTTCAAGTCAATTCACCAGGGATGCGTTTCCATTGACTGACACTCTTCACTGACAAAGGAGTAGCGTGTGCCAAAGCCTCGTAACAAGGTCGCTCGAAAACTACGGTGGTTGATGGTCAACCGACGGGTGAGCAAGCGGAAGTGCGATCAGCTCCAGGTGTCACTAGAGGAAGAAGCTGACGTTGATGCCACGTATCTGGTTCTAATTGTGGGATCTTGTGCGATCGCCACCTTCGGCCTCCTTTCTGACAGTGCAGCCGTAATTATCGGAGCCATGATCATCGCCCCCCTCATGCTCCCGATTCGGTGTTTGGCCTTTGGAGCCCTTGAGGGAGAATCATCTGCGATTAAGAAAGGGGCGATCGCCCTCACCCTGGGAACCGGAATTGCCATTTTGATGGCCTATCTGCTCGGAGAAATCGTCGGCATTGCCGACTATGGCGATGAAGTCTGGGCACGGTCACGCCCAAATTTGCTTGACCTCGGCGTTGCCATCACCGCCGGAGGCATCAGTGGGTTTGCAAAAGTTCAACCCAAAATTTCAAGTGCCCTGGCAGGCACCGCCATCGCAGTGGCGCTGATGCCCCCCATTTGCGTCGTTGGCCTTGGCCTTGCCGCCAGCGATTGGCAATTGAGCCAGGGCGCGGTGATTCTCTACCTCACCAACCTGCTCGGCATTACCTTATCGTGCATGGTGGCGTTTCTCGTAACAGGGTATACGCCTCTGTTTCGAGCCCGCCGAGGACTCGCCGCCGCCGCCCTAGCGACCAGCATTCTCCTCATCCCGCTCGGACTCAGTTTCTTCAGGCTGGTCTTACAAAGTCAACTGGAAAACAGCTTGAGAACAGCCCTGCTCGATCGCACCATTACGTTTCAACGGGTCGAACTCGTCGCACTTGAAACAAACTGGTTAACACAACCGCCCCAGGCTCGCCTACTCGTTGTCACCGGAACCCCTCTCACTCCCAAGCAAGTCCGTCTTTTAGAAGAATTTGTCGCCCTTGAACTGAACCATCCCTTCGAGTTGATTTTTGAGGTCACGCAAGTGAATGAAGTCAGACGAGAACCGATCCTACCGGGAGGCGGACGATGACTTGATCAGCCCAGGAGTGGCGATCGCTACAAATTGCAGAACTTCCGATTGTTATCAGACTGCGGATCTTGCCAGGAATAGGCAAAGTGACTGACAGACTGAAGATAAGGAGCAACGCTGTGAAGCGTCGCCATCTGAGCTTCAAGGGGAGGGTGATTCTGCACAGAACGTCCCCAACCTCCAGCCAACACTGGCTTCACCTGAGCGGGTGACGCCGACTGAGCCAGCACCTGTTGAACTTCAGCCGCCACACAACTGCCATCGCCACAAATGCTGTAGGCCATCGGGTGCCATTCGATATTGGAAGGAAACCGCTCCCACGGCTGCAACCGGGAATCGTAGCCACTGTTAACCGAGGCATTCGCACCGGGAAAGAACACCGCTCCAGCGGGGATTCCTCGTTGTTGAACGGGACGCACTGCTTCATTTAAGAAATCTAAAACGCCTTGCACCGCATGGGCCACACTGAGTCGCCATAGCTCATTTTGCAGGGCATTGCGCCGCTCAGCAATGGGAGCAGTCGGAGAAACGGAGGGCGATCGCCCCTGCCACTGAACATCGCCTTCGGTGGACGCATACGCGTCAATCGCCGCAATATCAGCGTCCGTCAAATAGCCCTGCCTCAAAAATTGATACATGAGGGTCTGCCCCCCCTGATTCGTCGCCCGGTTGAACAGCGCACGCTGCGACGAAGGCCCATAAATCCAGAGGTCTTGCACTCGACTGGCAATGGATGCCCCGCCTTCTCCCCGTGGATAGCGAATGTAATCAAACAGCACCCCATCGGGTTGGCGTCTGAGCACCGCCTGGGTCAGATGATAGTAGTCTTGCTTAGCCTTAGGACTGTAGGGGTCAATAAACGCTTCATTAGAACCGACACTGTCTGCACTCGCCCGCGCCGAAAGACTGGTATGCCCCTGTCCATTCATGGCAAGGGCATCTTGGCGATCGCTCCTCTGCGCGTAGGAATAGCCAAAATTCATCGCAAACATCCAAGAATAGACCTTCAGTCCGCGTTCACGACCTCTGGCGATCGCCGCAGCCAGTAAATCCGTCTGCTGATGACTGGGGTGACGAATCACGCTGGGCCACGGGGTGGTATTCTCTGCGGCAGGCAGCAAAACCTGTCCGTTGTAAAAGGTTTCGACGTAGAGGGTGTTGTATCCCCAATTCACCACCTGATCAAGCAACTGTTCAATGGCACCGGGTTTCGCATCACACGGATAGAGGCGAATCCAGAGGGCTTGCTGCTGCGGCCAGGTTTGTTGACGACAGCGCTGTATTGCTTGCCCATGCTGACGAATCAACGCTTTGTACTGGTTGATGGCCTGCGAATCTCCAGACTGTGCGGCCCGACGCAACGACTCTTTCTGGGCGATCGCCTCTGGCGTCAGGCGACAGAAGACCGTCGTTTGTGCCTGTGCCGTTGTGACCAACAGAGAGAACAGCAGCGTGCCCACTAGCCCGACACTCCCTATCCCGCGAATCATTGATGTGCGTAGCAATTGTCGCCACATCGTCATGGCTCTCTCCTTTATCAACTATCAACGGACTACTAGAGGGTGTTCAAATCGTCTGTTCAAATCGTTTGCCCAAGCAGGCCATCGCCCCGCATCGACACAAAAATCACATTCATCCCACGAACGCATCTTCTGTATGAGGGCTTACCCCTTACATTGAGCTACCAAATCTTACTAGAGATACTTCAAATCCAACTAGAAGATACTTTTAAATGAACTTACCTACTCCTACTGCCCCTTCGTGAACGAGCCAAGCTGCCCCAACAATCTCAATCTCTTGTCCGAAAGCCCTTCAGGGCTTGATTCCACAACTCGGTGAGGTTTCGATAGACACCTATTTAGACAAACTATTTGGATAAACACAGTTAGATAAACACATTTGAATCGACTGAATCGATGCCCCTTGAAAAGATGAGACGTAAGACGGTTCGGCCTGCCTTACCTTTCCCTCCTTTCACCCCTTAGTGCATCCATCACTTAGGAAAGCCATAAATCTTAAAGAGAGGCGATCGCTCTCTAAGAATTGAATTTAAAGCGGTTCGCAGCCGCTTTAAGCACAACAACATGTGTGTGGGGCGCGTTGCGCCCCACACAGCTGCACTTAACCAACGCCCATAACACCATAAGACTCGAACCCCATCACGGCTTCCCCATTTGCCACATCGCTCAAGACTTCATTGCTTCATGAAAAGCGCTTTCAGAATAGTTCGCCCACACTTGCATTTCCAGCTCACATCCCGCTCAAAATTGTGAAAACATGTCACTTTATGAAGAGAAAAATTAAGAAAATGAGAAACATGAGGAGGGGTCGTTAGGCAAAACCGTAGCCTATAACCCCGTCCCCCGATCCTAGTTTTGTGTGAATCGATGCAGTCAAGTCGTTTAAGGACGGGTATTCTCAAAGCATGTCCCTTTATAGATGTGCTTCGATTTCTATAACTCAGGGGGTATTTTCAAGTCCTCTCATTAATGTTACATTTATTAACATGAGTTGCATTGGTGATTAGTTCTTGAAATTAACTGTTGCTGAGCGGCGACTGTTCGCTTCTGACGACCTCATTTGCCTGCCGATAAATTTTTCTTCTGTTGCAGCAATGAGGCAAGAAATGCCTAGCTCGGAAAGCAGTTAGATTGCAGCCTTTGCTTTAACTCAAGACACATAGCTCCAAATTCGTAGTTCGCAACTGCCAAGAGTAAATGAATCCCCCGCCATACGGGTTCTCATCTTTGTTACATTCACATCGTCCTGGTCAGTCAACATGAAAACAGCGCAGACATCATCCAAAGATTTAGTTCGGTCATATCTCAGGGAAATTGGTCGAGTTCCTCTGCTCACCCACGAGCAAGAAATTATTTATGGAAAGCAGGTTCAGCGTTTGATGGCGCTCAACGCTCAGAGAGAGGAACTTGAAGAGAAGCTGGGGCGATCGCCCACAATGGAAGAATGGTCTAGCCAGTCCGACCTGACGTTAGATGAGCTAAACCACGCTGTCGCAGAAGGCGAGGCGGCAAAGAAGAAGATGGTAGAGGCGAACCTGAGGCTTGTTGTCTCCGTTGCGAAGAAGTACATCAAGCGCAACGTCGATCTTCTAGACCTGATCCAAGAAGGAACGATCGGGATGCAACGTGGAGTTGAGAAGTTCGATCCATCCAAGGGCTACCGATTCTCGACCTATGCCTACTGGTGGATTCGTCAGGCCATTACTCGGGCGATCGCCGAGAAAGGTCGCACCATTCGCCTCCCCATTCACATCACCGAAAAGCTGAACAAAATTAAAAAGGTTCAGCGTCAGCTAGCCCAGAAGCTCGGACGGTCTGCAACAGTCGGGGAGATTGCTGAAGAATTGGATTTGACAACCAAGCAAGTTCGAGAATATCTAGAGCGATCGCGCATTCCCCTGTCTCTCGATCTGCGGGTTGGCGATAATCAGGACACCGAGCTTGGAGACTTGCTGGAAGACACAGGCCCTTCTCCCGAAGACTACGCCGCTCAATCGGCTCTGCGCACCGAGCTTGACCGGGTCATGGGTGACCTTACTCCTCAACAGCAAGAAGTGCTGTCCCTCCGGTTTGGGCTGGACAACGGACAAGCCATGACCCTGGCGAAAATTGGTTCTCGCTTGAATATCAGTCGTGAGCGCGTTCGTCAGATTGAGCGAGAAGCCCTCACAAAACTGAGAAAGCGTCGATCCGACATGCGCGAATACATCGCGAGCTAGCCTTTCCGACTCACCTCACTGGGTTACTTGGATGGACTCCCTCGATAAATCCGCTCAGCTTGCTCAGGCGGAAGCCACCGAGCCCCTGGGAAATGAAACGGAGGTATCTCACTTTCTTCGGGCTCGTAATTCGATACCAGGCTCTGAGGGGGCAGGTAGGAGTGGCTGATGGGATCATACGCATGAACGTCGCCGCTCTCGATATGGTAGACCCAGCCGTGTAGCGTTAATTTGCCAGCAAACAGGCGAGAGTGAATGATGGGATACGTTTTTAGATTCTCAAGCTGGGTCAAGACGTTTTCAGCTACTGTAGTCTCGATCAAGTCTTCACCCGTGCGATCGCCGTAGTTTTCCGCAATGAGTCGGCGGGTTGCTTCCGCATGCTGGAGCCACTCATAAACCAGCGGCATCTCGTCTCTTAGCTTTTCTATTTTCAGGAGTCCCTTCATTGCCCCACAGTTTGAATGGCCGCACACGACAATGTGTTCGATATTCAGGGCGTGAATCGCGTACTCGACAGCCGCACCTTCTCCGCCATTGGCCGCACCGAAGGGAGGAATAATGTTGCCCGCGTTGCGAATAACAAAAATATCTCCGACTTGAGACTGAGTAATTAGGTTTGGATCCACGCGAGAATCAGAGCAGGTGATGAAGAGAACGCGTGGGTTTTGTCCGTGGGCGAGCTGCTCAAATATTTCGTGGTAGCGAGTGAAATAGTCAGACTGAAACTGATGCAGACCTTTGATGAGTTTTTTCATCGAAAAATTGAAATTACGTCACGTCAGAATTAGTCCGAGCTAGTGGCGTCGTAAGACTAATGTTAATTATCTTACGTTAGTTCATGCCTCACGTCTTGATGTAAAACAAGTGTTTCTTGAGATTGCCCAAACGATCAGTCAATCGATCCATCCATTAGAATCCATTAGAATAAAGGTCAGGCCAAAGCCGCAATAATGAGCTGCAAAAAACCTGCAATAAAAAAGCCGACTAAAATTGTCGGCTCGTAAAATAACGTTGTTCTCTCAATTTTGGAAGAAATTCCGCCTGCGCGTTCCCAATGCAACAGCCGATCAACCTTTGCTTCGATCAAGCTCTACTTAAAGATTGATGATCATTTCGTTCCATCATCCA
>JAYKJC010000396.1:0-4735 GCA_035285885.1 Leptolyngbyaceae cyanobacterium
TCAATAATTTGGTGGGTCTCGGCATCCACAATGAAGATCATGTCATTCGCCATTTCAAAAAGCGTGCGGTAGCGATCGAGCGAATCTTGAAGGGAAAGCTCCGCTTGCTTGCGCTGGGTGATGTCTAAAATAATGCCGACGATGCCAATGACAATGCCTTCATCATCTTGAATGGGGCTGAGGGTGTAATCGTAATATCGGGTGCTGCTTGATGAGGAAACCTGGATCTCCGCTGAACTCAGCTTGGCAAACGACAGCACCATGTCAAATTGGGAGAGATTAAAGTCCAGAAATTCTGGAGGAAGGTCAACCTCTTGATATTTCTTGCCGATGATGTCGTCGCGCTGAATGCCCCAGACGCTCATCCCAAATGGACTGACGTAGGTGTAGCGCCCCAGGCGATCGCAAATAAATACAAGTTCTGGGATGGCTGAGAATACCTTGTCAAACACCTGCATCTGATATTGCACCTGCGCTGCAAGCTGATCAGGCTCGTTGATGGACCAAGTGTCAAGCAAGGAAATGTGAGGACCAGGCTCAACGGCTCCTCTGTGCTGGGCGACTAGTTCTGAGGAGAGTTCCGTTGAGGGTTCATGGGGTTGCTCTGGAGTCAGGTCTGGGCGCTTACCTCCAACCTCACCGGGAGCGGCAGCCAGAATGTATTCTTCTTTGGCCGGAGGCAAGACTTGTCGCAGGGCCGAAAAGACTTCAAGAGTTTGCTCTCGGAATTGGGATTGGCTGCTATGGGTCAATTGTTTTAGACTCTCGATCTGGGCTTTGAGCCCATCAAGCTGCTGCTGGACGGAGGCAATCGTTAGCGACGCTGAGTCAGGTTCAGGCATACCATACACCTGGCATAGGGCTTCGACGAACAAATCAGTCTTCGTTTTACCCGTTGCTTTTGCGTGTTCTTCAATTGCGTTGATAATTTCATCTGGGAGCCTGAAAGAGACGGTCTTGTTAGTAGCCATAAGTCCAGACAACTGGGAAAGGCAGCGGTGATCGAGATAAATCAGACAGGGGCCATGTAGGGGCTATATAACTGTTAGGAATAACATCCCAATCCTTATGCTTCCCATACATCTGGGCAGAGGCAAATTACAGATTTGTAGGATTTGAAGGTAGCAGAATGTCATTTTAGAAACTCTCAGTATGTTGAAATCCAACAGCTTCTGAGGTTGTATTGTTCGTAACACTATACCGATGCGGATCGGGCACGCATCTAAGCTAACAATCTAGCAAACACACCCTTCTATCCGCTCAGACTAGCGAGGGATGTCCAATTACAGAGCGCTATGCGCGTTGGCTTAGTACGGTTGTGTGGGGCGCAACGTGCCCCACACAACCGTTTTTTCGCTTAACACGATTGCAAACCGCTATAAACAACTGGACAGTCGTACGAATTTGTACAATGGCTGATTTACATCATTTCAACATAATCCTCTTCTCCTATGACTAAAATGTAAAGGTTTAGCTGAAAGCTTGATGGCACGATGCTGAATTGATTGGGATTGTAACTGTCCCCTTCGACTCCGCTCAGGGGACAGGCTGTGTGGGTTTTGACTTTCTCCCTTTGGGAGACGTAAGGCGTTCGCGATAGCTTTGCGAAGCAAAACGACTTCGCAAAGCCAGCGTAGTTGCTGGGACGGTTACGTTGGATTTGATGAGAATGCACATGCTAGGTCGGTGGGTGAATTGGTGGGTGGAGTACGGTTTCAATGGCGGTGATGACCCAGCAGCGCTGGTTGTCGTCGCGATGGGCGATCGCCCGTGAGTGAATGTGCCGAAGCTCTCCGTTTTTATGCCGAAAGCGGTAGGTGATGGAATCGTGACCTGCTTCGCACACGCGCTGTCTGGAGGGGATCACGATGGTTTCTACGTCGTCGATAGGAACGCGAGACATCCAGAGGGTGCGATCGCCCAACAATTCATCTGGGGTATAGCCAAACACCACCTCACATCCAGCAGAAATGAATTCTGTAGAGAGGTCACCCGAGTCGAACACATGCACTCGGATAATGGAGGCGTCGACATGATCGAGAATGTCTTGCAGGGTCTGGCGAGTTTCTCGGAGGTAGTTTTCCAGGGCTTTGCGATCGCTGACATCGCGCACGACCATTAGCGCTTCATCTTCATCTGTGGGCACCACAATGATCTCTTCATGCTGAACCGTGTCGCCAAATTGAAGCTGTTGGTCATAGTGCTGTTCAATGCCTGTATCGAGGGCGTGCTGAATTGCCGTAGTCAGTCGAGAGGCAATATCGGGCGGTACAACTTCGTGATAGGACTTTCCGACTGGATTGATATCACCAGGAACCAGATCATAAATGGTTTCAGCTCCATACCACTCCAGAAATACACCGTCTCTGTTGAACCACCCGATCAGCTCGGGAATGACGCGTAAAATTGTGCGTTGGCGATACTCACTCTGAGCCAGCGCTAACTCGGCATGTTTGCGATCGCTAATATCACGCACCAGAATCAAAACCTGATTGTTGGCGGTGGGGACAACCCGAAGTTCTTCATATCGCACGCCCCTGTATCCATCAGGGATTAACGATACGCCTTCACGTTCATGGGCTTCCCGAAATGCATCATCCTCAATCTGCTGCTCAAAGATTTGGATTTCGCCCGTTTCCAGCGCTGTCTGAATGCCTTGAATTTGGCGCTCCGCAAGCACTTGAGGGATGAGTTCAAGCAGATTTCTGCCAATGGCCTGACTGGGATTGGGAAGCAAATTTTTGCCGGGAACATTGCGAATGCTGTCGAGTAGCGTCCCGTCTGCATCAAATAGATGCATCAAATCGGGAATGGCTTCGAGAATCAGTCGTTGACGAGCTTCAACCTCAAGCAGAGCATTCGTTGCTCGGCGGGCAGACTCTTCACTGCGTTTGCGGGCGGTGATGTCTTCAATGGTGAAGATGCTTTGCTGGGCTCGGCGGCGCTCGTCTCGGACGATGGATGCGGTGAGATGCACCCAAACGGTCTCTCCATCTTTGTGAATGTAGCGTTTTTCAAGCGCATAGGAGGTGCGATCGCCCTCCACACATTCCTGCACAAGGGGCGCTTCGATGGCCAGATCCTCGGGATGGGTAAAGTCGGTGTATTCCAGCGTTGCCAACTCCTCTGCGCTGTACCCGATTAATCGCTGGAACGCTGGATTCGTCATCGTCAGGTTCCACTCTGGGGCTTCGAGTAGCGCCATACCGATGCCAGCGTTTTCAAAAATTGCACGAAAACGTTCTTCACTTTGCCGCAGATCATTTTCAATGTGCTTTTGCTCAGAGATATCGATCGATGCCCCAAACATCCCAATGCCGCCTTCAAAATCGGGTAGAGCCGCACTAATTCTCAGTAGCGTCCGTTCCTGGCCGTTGATGACTTCAACCGCTTCATATTGATGAACCAAGTCTCCTGCTAAACATTGTTCTCGAACGTTTGCATGGAGCCTCATTTGCTCTTCAGAGAAACCAATGTCATCTAAGTGAGTGCCTAGCAACTGTCCGTAGCGAGCAATGTCTTCCTGATTTTGCAAAATCAAATAATCGTTCGCGTCATACATCCAAATTCCGATGGGCAAAGCATCAATCAGGCGCTTCAGCCGTTCTTCGCTGATGGCCAGGGCTTGTTCTGTCCGTTTCCGCTCGGTGATATCAATTACTGCACCAAAGATGCCCGCCCCGCCCTCAAAGTCTGGAAGGGTGGCATTGATGCGCAGAAAAGTGTGTTCTTCCCCGTGAATTGTTTCTGTGGTTTCGTAGCGAACGACATTCCCCGCTAGACACTGTTCTTTCACCTGTTCGTAGCGATCGAGGCGTTCGGGGGGGAGTTCATTTTCATCCAGGCGGGTGCCGATGATGTTGCCGTATCGGTCAATATCTTCTTGATTTTGCAGAACGAGGCGATCGCCCGCATCCCGCAGCCAAATTCCCAGGGGCAGGGCATCGATCAGGCGTCTGAGCCGATCCTCGCTGGTTTGCAGAGCTTTTGCCGTGCGTCTCTGCTCAGTTACGTCAATGGCGATCCCCAGCGTTCCTATGCGGCCATTGCTCTCCCGCAGCACGGTCACCAGTCGATGAAACGTCTTTTCTTCGCCGTTGATCTCTTCTGTGGTTTCAATTGAGACCACCTCTCCGGCCTGACATCGCCGTTTCACCTCTTCATAGTGAGCTATAAGATCGGGCGTGAGTCCCAAGTCTTCGACAGACGTGCCCATCTTGTCGCCGTAGTAAGCCACGTCCACTGGATTTTGCAGAATGAGTCGATCCTCTGCATCACGCGCCCAAACCCCACAGGGGAGGCTATCGACAAGCGCCCTCAATCTTGCTTCGCTCAGGCGCAGCGCTTCTTCGGCCTGTTTCCGTTCGGTGATATCTGAAACGGTGCCAATGTAGCCCATGAATTTGCCAGTAGCATCATATTCTGGCACCATCTGGCTATCGATCCACCGAATCATGCCATCGGGCAACACATGTCGGCCCTGAGATCGGAGAGCTGACGGCTGTTCTAGGGCTTTGTGCCAGGCTGCCACCTCGAAATCATCAGGATGCAACGCATTCTGCCAGCCGTCTCCATAGGCGTCGCTAGCCGATCGCCCCGTCATCTCACACCACCGAGAATTGACGTAGATGCACTGGCCTGAAGCATTAAATCGAAAGATCCCCACAGGTGACGATTCTGCAAGGGTAGAATAGCGATGCTCACTGTTGCGTAGAGCCAGTTCTGCCTGCTTTTG
>JAYKJC010000397.1:0-22600 GCA_035285885.1 Leptolyngbyaceae cyanobacterium
GCTGTTCCTCCATGCCCAAACATTCTTACATCTTAAGGACTACCCGCTTAAATGACTCTAGAGCAGGCAATTTTAATTCACTCACCCTAGATCCAGTGGACAAACCGCTTCTCCATCACCACAAAAATGCTGTAGAGAGCAACGCCCATGACCGCGAGGGAGAGCAATGCCAGAAATGCCAACGGAACATTGAAGTTTGAGCTTGCCGACAAAATCACATAGCCAATCCCTCCATTAGAAGCGACCGTTTCGGCAATGACGGAACCAATAAATGCCTGAGAAATGGCCACTTTCAGCGATGCAAATAGATAGGGCATTGTGTGGGGAAAGCCAACTTTCTGAAAAATCTCAAAGCGGTTGGCTCCCAACGCGACTAACACATCCTGCATCTCTGTTTCGACCGTGGCCAAGCCGCTGGCCACATTGACCGCAATGGGGAAGACCGCCAGCAAAAATGCCGTAATCACTGCGGGCACGGCTCCAATGCCAAACCAAATCGACAACAGCGGAACCAACGCCACTTTGGGAATTGTATTAAAACCAATCAAAAGGGGATAGAGCGTCAAGCTGGCAAATTTAGAGTAGCCAATGACAAAACCAATCACAATACCCAGGACAAGGGCAATCACGAAACCAACAACGGTGGTGAACAGGGTCGTCCATGCATTTTTGAGGACGACTTCGCCCCACTGGGGAATTTCGGCCAGAATGGATGAGGGCGCAGGCAGTAAAAATTCAGCAATACCAAAGACCCGAACAATGACTTCCCAACCCACAAATACCAGAAGTGTCGTGAGAATCGGCAAGCCGTAGATGGCTTTTTTCGAAGCGAGAAGCTTATCCATTTCAATGAGGGGTGGACTTGATTTTTGCGTCGCGACCATGACCTGTGCGTTAAGGGGTAAAGGATTTCAATACATGCCTGAAAGCATTATGGAAACTTGAGGCAGTGGTTCTAACTTATACTTCTGGCCTATTTCTGGCTTAATTTCGCTGGATAAACTGCCGGAGATCGGAGTACATCTGCTGAAACTCTGGCGTAAAACACATATCCAAGGTGCGTGGACGAGGGAGATCGACCTTCAGCGTGTAAACGATGCTGCTTGGGCGAGGGCCCATGACGTAAACGGTATCCGACAAGAAAATGGCTTCTCGCAAATCATGGGTGACGAGAACTCCCGTACATTGGGTTCGCTCCCAGAGACGCTGGAGCATTTCCCACATTTCTTCGCGGGTGAAGGCGTCGAGGGCACCGAAGGGCTCGTCTAGCAGCAAGATTTCGGGATGATGAATCAGGGCTCGACAGAGTGAGGCTCGCTGCTTCATCCCACCCGACAACTGCCACGGATAGTATGTCTGGAAATCCTTGAGTCCTACGGTGGATAACAACTCTTGAGCATCAGCGATGTAGCGCGATCGCTGGGTCTTCAACCGCTGCTTATGGGGGGGAACAACCTCTAGAGGCAACAATACATTACTGATAGTGTTGCGCCACGGCAGCAGAACGGGATTCTGGAAAGCAATGCCGACACTTCTCAAGGGTTTTGTAATTGGTTCACCCTGGAAAGAAACCGTCCCCTGATTAACCGGGTTTAACCCAGCAATCATTCTCAACAGCGACGTTTTGCCACAGCCACTCGGCCCTACGATTGAGACAAATTCTGCATGTGCAATTTTGAATGAGACCTGTTCAATCACCTGGATGGGTGCGCCTGCCATGCTGTATTGCAGACCCACATCTTGAAACTCTAGAACAGCCTCCGTAGTCATTGGAGGTGAAATTGTGCGAGAAACATGTTCAACCATTTCCATTGCTCAAACGCGCATTTGACAGTTCTGTAACCCTTTTAACAGTTCCGCGAACCTTCAGAGGGGCACTCTCTAATGCTCTTGAAAGTCAGCTGTGCAAGGCAGAGTCATCAAAAGCACTGTAGGCAAGCCACTACATGCTCCGTGGAAATGAGTCCCTATGCTGTAAAAGACACTACAGAAAATCTGAGCGCACTCCATTTTCAGCATCAGATCGACAGGAAATTTTCAACTCTCGGTCGTGAGGTATGCTCATATCCAGACGATTGATGAATCCTTTTAGCTGGTAATATTTGGCGTGGTCACTCATATTCTCAAAGCAACCTGTGAAACGGTTCACTACGGTGGTTTTTCGTCAGAGTTGCCGCCTGCGCTGACAGTGCGGTCGGGCGATCGCATTCTTGTCGAAACCTTTTCGGGTGTTCCGGTGTATCAATCTGCACCCAAGGAGTTTGTCCCACCTGAGTTTTTAGACATCTGCGAGAACCTGCCGGGCGATCGCCGCATTGCCAGTGGTCCCCATCTCATGACTGGCCCCATTTATGTCGAAGACGCGCAACCCGGTGACGTGCTTGAAGTGCGTGTGCAAGAAGTCACTCCTCGGCTTCCAATGGGCTTTACCCTCATGCGACCAGGGGCGGGCGCGCTTCCCCATCGATTCGATGACGCTGTGCTGAAGTTTACGCCCATCGACCTGGAAACCAACACCATTGAGTTTCCTGCCAAAAGCGGCATCATTCTCCCCCTCCGACCTTTCTTTGGCATTCTCGGCGTGGCCACCGATGAGCCTCACCGCCATTCCATTCCGCCTGGTGATTATGGCGGCAACCTGGACAATCGATTACTGCAAGCTCCCTGTCGGCTGTTTCTCCCGGTGTTCTTACCGGGGGCGCGGTTTTCTCTCGGAGACGGCCATAGCATTCAAGGGGATGGAGAAGCGTGTTTGACTGCGTTAGAAACATCGATGAATGGCGTGATTGAGTTGCGATCGCACCGCCACTTACCCCCTCTCCCTCTTCCCCTTGCAGAAACCCCTGAAGACTGGATCACCATGGGGTTTGGGCACACCTTAGACGCTGCCTTTGAGCAATGCCTGGAGCGGATGCTCGACTTTCTACAGCGGTTTGTCGGGATGACGGCTGAAGACGCTTACATGTTCTGTAGCCTCAGCATTCATTTCCACATCACCCAGGCCGTTAACCTTCCTGTGAAAGGCGTTCATGCGTGCCTGCCCAAAGTCGTCTTACCCAAACCTATTGTTCTGGGGGATCTCTAAGTGGATCGGTTGGTGTTATCTGCATGGGCAACAGTGAGCCCGACTTCTTGACCATAGGAAAGCTCAAGGGTGTGACCATCCGGGTCACGCAAGAACGCCCAATATCCAATCGGATAGCCGGAATCTTGAGGTGGCTTGAGCAAAACACCCTCTTGTTTTGCCTTTTCGCACAACGCATCCATGGCGTCTCGACTTTCGCACCCCACCCCGAGATGGGCCATGTGAGAAAGAATCGGCTGCACATCATCCGATTGAATCAGCACAATCACAAACGGTCGGGTGTGATCGGAGAGCCAAACAACAGACACTCCCGTTTGCTCATCCACTCGTTGATGCACGACCGTCATGTTTGCATAAGTTGCATAGAACTGGATGCTCTGCTCAATGTTGGCAGCAGGCAAAGCAACATGGGTAAGGCCAATATCTGACATTGCGGTTTCCCTTATATCCACCACCCAAATTATGCATGAGGTAGGCATCAAGATGTAAGGATAGTTGGGCGCACGTGTTAAATCTACCCTCCCAACTATCCTTAACGGGCTCTTCGAACATACACAAGAAGCGAAGGTTCTCTGGATTTAGATCGCTATGCGCCCTGTACAGGGAAATTACGCAAGTTCCCCTATATCTAGCGAATTTTTGTGGGTGGTGGCGGGCTGTGCCGCTGTGTTCGCCACCACTCACAAAAATGCGTAAATCCCATACTTCTCGATTTTGGATTTCCGATTTGTCGGTTCTATAGATTCTATAGACAAAGTGTGGACATCTTTGAAGTTTCCGTAAATGTGCTCAGTCTTCGGTTGAGGCTGATGAAAAGGCGAACCCATAATTGACATACGTATATTCCGTAAAACAGGTAATGATTCACATCATCTGAATCAATGAGGGAATTCTTTATGCAGATGAGATGCGGAGCAGACCATTGATTGACACGTTCGGCAAACCAGTACTGCCTGGCATCTACTGATATCTGTTGTTGTTGCAACTTAAGCATTTATGGTTACAAATATTGCTAATCCTACGGAGACGTTCAATCCAGTCCATGTTGATGTTGATACGATTGTGAGCCATCTCAAGCGTTGGCTCACCCGACAACTGGATGAATCAGGTTTAGGCTGGTTTGAGAAAACTCTGCATCAGTTATCGGCAACGCCATCAGAACAGAATTTATTCACACAATTCAGCCTTGCTCCCCGGCGTGTGGGCAAAGCAGATCTTGCTCTTACCTTTGAAGAGTTGAGCATTGCTTCTACTCTCAGGTCTGGCTGGAATCCAGCTCATTGGAGCGTCGATCAAGCTGCACGGACATTAATCTTGCTTTCATTTCCGTCTACAGAGGGCGATCGCTACGTGGCTGCCATTGAGAAGCTCTTTTCTGCAGCAGATGTTGCTGAACAGGTTGCCCTTTATCAAACCTTGCCGCTTTTCCCCTATCCAGAGCGGTTCCTCAATCGAGCTATTGACGGGCTGAGAAACCATATCAATGCGGTGTTTGATGCGATCGCCCTCCATAACCCCTATCCCGCTGAGCAGTTTAGTGAACCCGCATGGAATCAAATGGTTCTAAAAGCATTGTTCATTGACAGTCGGCTCAGTTGCATTCAAGGCATCGATACTCGGGCCAACCCCACACTGGCCAAGATGCTATCTGACTATGCTCACGAACGGTGGGCGGCGGGTCGCTCAGTTAATCCTCAACTCTGGAGACCGCTGGGGCCATTTGCAGACGGTGAACTTTTTGAGGACCTGAAACGTACATTAAGCAGTCCTGAAGCATTTGAGCAGCAAGCTGCGGCCCTGGCCTGTGCAAGTGCTTCGACCCCCGAAGCCAAAGCGTTATTGGATACGGTGCCTGATCTGAAGCAAGCTATCGAGGCCGGAACGCTGACATGGGCCGAATTTAGCAAAGCCCATCCCTAAGATTCCATCCATAAAAGATTTGCTCATTGATGACTTAACCGATGCCCTGACTCAACGTTTCGGATTCACTCATTTATTTATCTACTATCTACCCCTCTACGCATGGCTATAGGAGACGTTATGCAACCGAATTCCATGATGGTCATTGATCCTCACGTCCACATGACCTCTCGAACCACCTACGATTACCTCATCATGAAAGAATATGGGGTTGTCGCTATTATTGAACCCGCCTTCTGGTTAGGCCAGCCTCGCTCACATGTCGGTACCTTCCAGGACTACTTCAACAGCTTGATTGGCTGGGAGCGGTTTCGCGCTGGACAATTTGGCATTCGCCACTACTGCACGGTGTCCATTAACCCCAAAGAGGCGAATAATGAGGCTTTGGCCGATCAGGTGATGGAACTACTTCCCCTGTATGCCTGCAAAGAGGGGGTCGTCGCCCTGGGAGAAATTGGGTTTGACGACATGACAGAAGCCGAAGAAAAGTACTTCCGTTTGCAGCTAGAGCTAGCGAAAGAACTGGATAAGTTAGTGCTTGTCCATACTCCCCATCGCAACAAAAAAGAGGGCACCCGTCGCAGCATGGACATTTGCATCGAGCATGGCATCGATCCGCTCCAGGTGATTATCGACCATGCTAATGAAGAAACGGTCGAGGAAGTTCTGGATCGAGGATTTTGGTGCGCCTTCTCGATTTATCCCAACACCAAAATGGGGAATGAGCGCATGGTTGAAGTGGTCAAGAAATATGGGAGCGATCGCGTCATCATCGACAGTGCAGCCGACTGGGGCATGAGCGATCCGCTCGCGGTTCCGAAGACAGCTCAGTTGATGTTGCAACATGGCATTCCTGAAGATCAGGTCACAGCCGTGTGCTACGGCAATGCGTTGAAAGCCTACGGTCAGAGCGGAGAAATGAAAGAAGACGATTGGCTCAATCCCCCTGCAATCGACCAGCGACAGCTTTACAACGGCAACTCTGTCTTGCGGGGGCAAGCGCCTGCTGTGCATGACCCAGCGCAAGAATCCATGATTATTCGCTAAGCGCCAAGCCTTGACTCAGTCGATGACCATCAGAACCTTCTGCTCATTCATTTTGGGAAACTACCGTGGAAACAGTTAGCGTGCGATCGCACCCCATCTGGGCTTACCTCCAACTCATCCGTCCCGCCAACATTCTGACCGCATGGGCTGACATCTTAGTGGGCTATGCGGCGACTGGCAGCATCAGCATTGTGCTGAAGGAACCGTTGTCGAGTGGGGTGGCGATGAGCATGACTGGAGACCTATGGAGTTCACTCGGGTGGCTGATCTTATCCACCAGTGGGCTCTACGGGGGCGGAATCGTTTTTAACGATGTGTTTGATGCTGAGCTTGATCAGGTCGAACGTCCCGAACGACCCATTCCGAGTGGTCGAGTGCCCCTTCAATATGCGGCTGTTTTCGGCACCCTCTTATTGATGATGGGCATTCTTGCCGCCGCCCAGGTTTCTTTAGTGAGTGCGGGATTGGCCGCAGCCGTGGCGATCGCCGCTCTCACCTACGATTCACTCGGTAAGCACCAGGGGTTTTTAGGACCTCTCAACATGGGGCTATGCCGGGGTGGAAATCTGTTGCTAGGGGTGAGTGCCGTTCCTGCCCTGCTGACTGAGCGGTGGTTTCTTGCGCTCATTCCAGTGACTTACATCGCAGCCGTTACGGCAGTCAGTCAGGGAGAAGTGAATGGCGGCAAGCGTCAAACTGGGGTGCTGGCGGTGGTTCTTGTCCTCCTGGTCTTAAGTGGACTGCTGGGACTGGGACTGTTGGATACCTATGATTGGCGAGCCGTCCTCCCATTTGCAGGTTTATTTTCTGCTCTAGTGCTGCCTGCCTTTGTCAAAGCAGCGCTAGATCCCAGTCCTGAAACGGTTCAAACAGCTGTTCGTTCAGGGATCTTGTCGCTCATTGTGTTGGATGCGGCGATCGCCGCTGGGTTTGCGGGGTGGCCTTATGGACTCGTCACTCTTGCCCTGTTGCCGATATCAAGGCAGCTTGCCCGACTCTTCGCCATGACCTGAAGGGTGTTAATCCTCAAGCTCTAAACACGGGTGATTCAATGACATCGATTTTTATTTGTTTTTAATTGAAAGGCCGTCATGAACTGAGTTCTGCCTTCAGCCCAATGACTCAGCCGAGTGTATTTAGATCCATGTTTTTAAGCGTTTAAGTTTCGCCATTTAAGTTTCGCCATTTAAGTTTCTATACAAGAGAGGTTTTCCGTGGTTGTAGCGTTACCCATTCCATCTCAGCCCCTTACTCATAAGCCGATTCAGCAACGATTTGCTGTTTCATTTCAATACGATGTCCACTTCACAACCGATCTATTTCATCCAGACAATCGCTTACTTGCACAGGTGATTGCCGCAGACGGAGAAACAGGTCCTAAAAAAGCCATGGTTATCGTGGATGATGGCGTGCTGAAGCACCATCCCCATTTGCAAGAACAGATCGCAGCGTATTGCGATCGCCACTCCCAAACACTTGCAGTGAAAACCATTGTGGCTGTTCCAGGGGGCGAAGCGTCTAAGCAAGATCCGACCATTATTGAGCGGCTCCATCAGCAGATGGATGCCGTCAGTCTGTGTCGCCATTCTTATGTGATCGGCATCGGCGGAGGTGCTGTGCTTGACATGGTGGGCTATGCGGCAGCTACCGCCCATCGGGGCATTCGCCTCATTCGCGTGCCCACAACGGTTCTGGCACAGAATGATTCTGGAGTCGGTGTTAAGAACAGCATGAACGCCTATGGCAAGAAAAATTTTCTAGGAACATTCGCGCCGCCCTATGCTGTGTTGAATGATGCTGCATTCTTGACAACGCTTGACGATCGGGACTGGCGATCGGGCATGGCTGAGGCCCTGAAAGTTGCCCTCATTAAAGATGCCCATTTCTTTGAGGAAATTGAAACGACGGCTGCGGCGATCGCCCGTCGAGAAATGCCAGCCATGCAAGCCTCCATCTATCGGTGCGCAGAACTGCACCTGCACCACATTGCGCACAATGGCGACCCCTTTGAGATGGGGTCAGCTCGTCCACTGGACTTCGGCCACTGGGCGGCCCATCGGCTTGAGCATCTAACCCACTATGAGCTACGCCACGGCGAAGCCGTTGCCATCGGCATCGCCCTCGACAGCACCTATTCGTATCTCTCCGGCTGGATTTCTCGCAGTGCTTGGAGACGCATTTGCCAAACCTTCAAAACTCTAGGGTTTGCGCTGTATGTGCCTGAACTGTCGAGTCATCTGGATTGTCCGACTCATCCGGACTCACTCTTTAAAGGACTCATCGAGTTTCAAGAACACCTGGGTGGAGAACTCACCATTACCCTCTTAAAAGGAATTGGTGTGGGCGAAGAAGTTCATCAGGTTGACCTCGATCGCTACCGTCAGGCTATTGCCATCCTCGCTGGGCTGTAGCTGATGGCTCGCTGAAGCGAACGACCAATGAGGGTGTGCAAGATGATGACTTGCGACCAATTCACCCAGACTTTTTTCCTGCTCAAGCGTCCCACTCAAGGATTCTCGACTATGCGTATTGCTGGCGATCGCCCCTATCACTTAACCTATTGCACGAACATTCATCCCGGAGAAGAGTGGCCTCAGGTCTTCCACAATCTTCAACGGTATATTCCGGCATTGAAGCAACAGCTCTCACCCCATGAACCGTTTGGCATCGGGCTCAGGCTGTCGGATAGCGCCAGTCGAGCCCTGCTGACGGACAATGCCCTTTCGCAATTCCAAGACTGGCTCGCTGAAACGAATACGTATGTGTTCACGCTCAACGGCTTTCCCTACGGAGGCTTCCATCATCAGGTGGTGAAAGACAAGGTGTACGCCCCCGACTGGTCAACGGGCGATCGCCAAACCTACACTCAACGGCTCATCACTCTCCTGTCGGCCCTAGTGCCAGAAGGCATGGACGGAGGTATTTCAACCGTTCCACTCTCCTACAAACCTTGGCATATTGACAGCAAGACGAAGCAAAAAACCACCTTTGAACGCAGCAGTCATCACCTCGCTGACCTTGCGGCTGAGATGGCGCACTTGGAAGAAACGACAGGGAAAGTCTTGCACCTTGACCTGGAACCCGAACCCGATGCCCTACTGGAAAATTCTGACGAAGTGATTGCGTTTTTCCAGGAATGGTTGCTGCCCGTCGGGTCAGCTCATCTGCAAAAGCATCACGGGGTTCATTCTTCTACGGCTGAGCAGTGGTTGCGGCGGCATCTTCGGGTGTGCTACGACACCTGTCACTTTGCGGTGGAATATGAAGATCCCTCAGAGGCTCTAGCCAAGTTCAATTGTGCAGGAATCACCATCGGAAAATTTCAGTTAAGCTCTGCGATTCGCATTCCGATTCCTTCAGAACTTCCAGAAAGAAAGATCTTGGCCCAAAAGCTTGAACCTTTTGCCGAATCTACCTATCTCCATCAGGTCATTGAGCGGCGATCGCCCCATACCCTCCATCACTATCCTGACCTGAGCGATGCACTTCCCTCATTACTCACAACTCAGGCTGACGAATGGCGTACACACTTTCACGTCCCCATCTTCATCGACAAATATCCGCCTTTTTCATCCACCCAGGATCACATCACCGATATTCTGCGACAGCTTCCATCTGTGCCCGATTGCACCCATCTGGAAATCGAAACCTACACTTGGGACGTGCTGCCGTCGGACATGAAGCTCGATATTCTGGCCTCAATTCAGCGGGAATATGAATGGGTTCTCTCAAATTTCTCCAATAATCGTTCATCAGCTAATCGTTCATCAGCTAATCGTTCATCAGCTCATCAACCTGTTTCTGTAGGCTTCGCTGAACAATAACGGTTGGACGTGTCCCAGCGTTCGACATCACCACTTGACATCACCATTCGACACTATCAATTCGACATTATCAAAGGGGAAATCAGTGAGCGACATGAAAAAAACGGTTGTGATTAACGTTGTCGGTTTGAGTTCTCGGTTGATTGGAGAACACACCCCCCGACTCAAGCGATGGATGACGGAAGGGCAACTCGCAACCATTCGTCCGGTTTTGCCTGCGGTAACATGCACCGCCCAAAGCACCTACCTGACGGGACAATGGCCTAGCCAAACGGGCATTGTGGCGAATGGCTGGTATTTTCGCGATGATTGTGAGGTCAAATTCTGGCGACAGTCCAACCCGCTTGTGCAAGCTCCTAAAATCTGGGATGTCGCCCGACAAATCGATCCAGCCTTCACATGCGCAAACATGTTTTGGTGGTACAACATGTACTCCACGGTTGACTATTCGGTCACGCCTCGCCCGATGTATCCTGCCGATGGGCGAAAGTTGCCCGATGTGTATAGCCATCCAGCAGAGCTGCGAACTCAGCTTCAATCGAAGTTGGGGCAGTTTCCACTCTTCAAATTTTGGGGCCCTGCAACCTCCATTGAATCCAGTGCATGGATTGCTGAATCTGCAAAATACGTTGAACAGCAGGTCAGCCCAACGCTAACGCTGATCTACTTACCTCACTTGGACTACTGTTTGCAGAAAATCGGGTGTCAACCCGATCAAATCTCAGCAGACTTGAACGAAATTGATGCCCTTTGTGGTGACCTGATTGATTTCTATGAAGCCAAGGGAGCACAGGTCATTGTGCTCTCTGAATATGGCATTACCCCCGTGAGTAAACCCGTTCACATCAACCGCATTCTCCGAGAAGCAGGGCTTCTGAAGGTTCGGGAAGAACTTGGCCTCGAACTGCTAGATGCAGGAGCCAGTCAAGCCTTTGCCGTTGCCGACCATCAGCTTGCCCATGTGTACGTCAACGATCCCTCCGTCAGGTCAACCGTCCAAGAAGTGTTGGAAAAAACGGATGGCATTGAGATGGTATTGGATGAAACAGGCAAAGCCGATTACCACATCAACCACAGTCGCGCAGGAGAATTGGTCGCCGTGGCTCAGCCTGATGCGTGGTTTACTTACTACTACTGGCTTGATGAGCAACGGGCTCCAGACTTTGCACGCACGGTTGATATCCACCGCAAGCCCGGATACGACCCAGTCGAACTGTTCATCGATCCAACAATTCGAGCACCAAAAGTAAAAATTGGACTCAAGCTCCTTCAGAAGAAATTAGGGTTTCGCTATCTCATGGATGTGATTCCTCTAGATGCGACTCTGGTCAAAGGCTCCCATGGACATCTCACCCAAAATCCAGGAGACTGCCCAGTATTCATTACCCGGCAATCCCATTTGTTACCGGATAACGTGATCTCCGCCGTTGATGTATTTCAACTTATGCTGGCTCATTTGCAGGCTAAGGTGGCCATACCCACATCCTAAACTCCAAGTGCAGTGCAATAGACACAACGGGGCAAACTTTTCCAATTTGCAACAAAGGAAAGAGGGCTTTGGGCGAACGTTGCGCGCCCAAAGCCCTCTTTTTTCCTAAACTTTGCTATAGCGATTTGCAATCGCGTTAAGCACACAACTTGTTTCTGCGCTTAACCAACGCGCATAGCACTATAAATCGTGAATAGAGATGAACGTGATCAATTGAGGCTGATGAACACGTTCACCCAAGTTGCAGGATGAATGGTCGAGAAAAACGCTCAGGAGAGAAGAAACAGGTCAACAAGAATCAATCCTTGAATCGAAAAAAGTGCTGTAGCTGCAAACAACTCGGCTGGCGAAACGAAGTGTGCTGTCTAACGTTTAATTTTCTGGCGTTTCAATTTCTGGGACTGACGTCAGTGGATGCGGTGAGCGAGGAGTTGCTCCTCTAGAGCAGCAATGCGGTTGTAAGCTGCTGTGAGCTGTGCCGTCAATCTCTGAATTTGCACCTCTGGAGTCAGGGGATGTTCAGAATTGGAGCGATCGCTATCAACATAGTCAGGCTCAGAAATAACGTCCTTATGCCCGATCATCTCATCGTCATAGGAACTAGAGATTGAAGGTGAGCGACGGCGAGACATCTCCATCATGGAAACGCTTATTGCCTCATTCCGATCAGCATTAGAGAACCCACTAGACAACACAGATGTAAGCTGCTCACTAAGCTGTTCCACGATTCGGTGCAGTCCGTCGATCTTGCTATGAAGAAGAACAATTTGGTCTTGAGATAAATTCATTTGGAACCTTAATACAACATCTGCGCACTTTAATTTTGGATATCTCTATAGTATGGAGAATGCTAATAATGCCAAGGTTATTCCTGAATCATTTAACGTTTCAAATCTTCTAAAAACCTGAAGCATCCTTAACATAAGGCCAAGCCATAGATTATTTAGGAATGCTAAAAGATTTATAGAGATTTAAGGTGAAGAATATTAGCGAATACTCTGTTATTTGTTAATGAACGAATAAGAAATAATGCTTATTTTAAGAAATTTATAAGAAGTAATATCGCTCTATGTCTGTTAGTTGCATGCGTAGTTACATACGGTTAACTATGTTTACATATAGCGCTATGGGCGTAGGTTAAGTACAGTTGTGTAGGGTCAGACCTAAGCAACTGTACTTAACCAACCGTATTGAACCAACGTGCACAGTGCTCTAGGTCAACAACAGTAGAGTCAGCAGCAGCAGTAAATATGAATATGGCGGATATAGCTTTATGCGGAGACCGTTTTAAGCAGCAACTTCAGTTCATCATTGAAATTGATAAGTTAAAGTCCATTCTTCGTCAGACCTTACTGATGGATGGGTCTCGTCGGGAAAATAGTGCTGAACATTCGTGGCATATTGCCTTAATGGCTGTGCTGTTGGCAGAATATGCCCCTGAGCCTGTGGATGTTTTGCGGGTCATGCAGATGCTCCTCATCCACGACATTGTAGAGGTTGATGCAGGCGATACCTTTTGTTACGACGCTGAGGGGCACCAAGACAAGGCTGAACGAGAAGCCGCCGCCGCTAAGCGGTTATTCGGGTTACTGCCCACCGACCAGCGAGACACCTTTCATCGGCTGTGGCATGAATTTGAAGATGGTGAAACAGTGGAAGCCCAATTTGCCGCAGCACTTGATCGAATGCAGCCGTTTTTGCACAATCAGCAAACTCAAGGCGGAACGTGGCGGCTGCACGGCATTAGGCGATCGCAAGTTATCGACCGGATGATGCCGATTAAGCAGGGCATGCCTGACGTCTGGTCTTGGATAGAGACTGCGATCGATGAGTGTGTGGAAGCAGGGTATCTCCTGCCATAGGTTTCCAGAGGCCATAGCTTCCTACAGGCCATAGGTTAATTTCAAGATTCTCAAGCGGTCAGATGCCGTTGAAATGAAGGATGATAGAACATGCTGAATGATTGAAATACCCGGACAGTTGGAGACGTTGACCTTGAATTCGTCAGAGCGATCACAAGACCATTTGCCGCCTAATCCCTGTAATCCCGTTCCATCATTGGGGATGAAACGGCGATCGCTCCTCCAGGGAGCGGCAGCATTAGCCATTGTCAATCTCATTGCTGGATGTCAGGGAGAGCGCACCCCAGACGCTACGATTCAGCTTTTACAAAACTCTATCCCCACGCCTCTCCTTCGAGAATTTCAGACCGAATACCCGTCTCAACTTATTCAGTTTCGTGCGATAGAAACCCTTGCATCCTCCTATGACACGCTGACAGCGGAGAACAGCACAACGGCGTTTTCTCCTCTGACAGCTACCGTACTCGGAGATTTTTGGCTAACGTCAGCCATTCGCCAAAACTTAATCACTCCGCTGCCCGTGGATGAACTGGACGGGTGGTCACGGTTGCCGTCTGCATTGAAGCAACTGGTCACCCGGAATGGTGAGGGAATTCCTGCCCGTAATGGCCGTGTGTGGGGAGCCCCTTATCGGTTGGGGAGTTTGGCGATCGCCTACAATACCCAAAAATTTGCATCCTTTGACTGGACTCCAGAGGACTGGAGCGTTTTGTGGCGACCCGAACTTCAATCCCACATTTCGTTACCCGATAGCGCTCGCATTGTCATCGGATTGGCCCTAAAGTCCCTGAATGAGTCGTGGAATGCAGAGACAGTCAATAATCAGTTGTTGAGCGAAAGCACCCAACTCATCAACGCTCTGCAAGAGTTACATCAGCAGGTCAAACTCTACAGTTCCTCCGACTATCTGCAACCACTCATCTTGGGTGATACGTGGCTTGCCGTGGGTTGGACAACGGATATCCTGCCTTTACTACGGCGCGATCGCCGCTTTGCGGGGGTGATTCCAGAGTCGGGCACACTTCTGACGGCGGATGTCTGGGTTCGCCCAAACGAAGCAGCCCCAAAAGTTGAGGAAACTGATGACCCATCAACTGACCCATCAATTCCGGAAGCATCACCCTCCAGAAGTGTCGAAAATATTGATAGTGGTACTCGTTCCCCTGACTCCACACCCAGCGAGTCCCTCAGTAGCATTCTTCAAGACTGGATACAGTTTTGTTGGCAGCCGAGTATTGCTCAACGTCTATCCCTTCAGGGTTTTGCTGCCTCACCCGTGCTCATTGGGGGCGATCGCACGTCACTTCCCAATGCTCTGCGCAATGACCCGCTCTTGCTCCCCGATGATGCCGTTATCAACAAGAGTGAGTTTCTGGCTCCCCTCCCCGATGATGTTCTTGTGGAATATCAAAAGGTGTGGACGACCATCCGGCTTGAATCTTCTTGACAATCAGGGACTATCTCAATAGCATTTACTCCGGATAGATAAATATCCGGGTCGATAGATAGCGGCTTGTAACCGCGTTAAGCACAAAAACAGGTGTGTGTGGCGCGCCGCGCCACACACACCTGTACTTAACCAACGCGCATAGCGATATAACTTAGATCAAAATAACTGAGAAAATGGCATCATTGGGGCAGCAATAAGCAATATGGCAGTTCATTCTCCAACAATTCAAAACCCAACAGTTCAGACGATTCTCGACCTCTTCAAGACCAAGGGCCACGAACAATATGGTTCAGAAGCGGTCAGTCAGCTCGAACATGCTCTCCAGTGCGCCACCTTAGCCGAAGCAGCGGACAGTCCAGCTAGCCTGGTCAGCGCTTGTTTGCTCCATGACGTGGGGCACCTGATTCATTCTCTAGGAGAAGACGTGGCCGAGCGTGGTATTGACGATCGCCACGAATATCGTGCCCGCCCCTTCCTGCAAAAACTATTTGGCCCCGAGGTGGTCGAACCCATTCGCCTCCATGTCAACGCTAAACGCTATCTCTGCGCCGTTGACTCAGGCTACTGGGAGACCCTATCCCCGCCATCCAAACGAAGCTTGGAGCTTCAAGGCGGCATCTTTAGCACACACGAAGCGGAAGCATTCATTCAACAGCCCCATGCACCCGATGCCGTGCGACTTCGTGAATGGGATGATTTGGCTAAGGTGCCTCACCTCAAAACCCCTCCATTAGAGCACTTCAAGAACTACCTGGAAGCGTGTGTCATTTCCTAAACGGCGTAGGCCACCTCTCTAGACCAGTGTCCTTGGCTAATTCTCTAGACCCATTCTTTAGACCAATTCTCAAGGTGAACACAAAAACTGACTCAACCCTTGGCTCAAATCAGCAGGATTGGGGGATTGCAGAAATCGATCAACGTCAAACTCAAAGGCGATCGCCAAACTGGCAATGCTCAGATCTTCTGGAATTTCAAATTGCCGTTTGATAGAACCATCAGCAATGAAAAACAACAGGGAGCACCTCACATCATGGAAAACTTCGGTTATTTAGAAATGGCGATCGCCCAAGAAAACGACACCCAAGCCGCTTCTACACGCACCACAAAGCAAAACCGTCGCCCTTCATCCCGTCAAACGCCCTCCCCTCAGACGTCCAATCAGTGCCAACCCGATGATTTCCAAATCGTTAGCTGCTGGGGAATGTTCTAGAGAGGGGTTTAGAGAAAAGTAGCCCTCAAGATGTAACGATCTCAAGTCGTACATACGACTTGGCAAAGTTTTCAAGTCCATAACGAAAGAATGAAGGTTTTGGGCGCGCACCGCGCCCAAAACCTTCATTCTTTTGCGAACTTTGCCAAGTCGTGAATCTACTCAAGATCAGATCAAACTGATGTTGCAACAGCGGATATTCAAGCGGTCATCAAAAAGCATTCGGAGGGACAGTATATTCAGTGACAGTTGAAGAATGATGGACTGTTGGTTGGCCGATAGAAAATAATAGGGCGATCGCCCTCAATTCTGTAATTCTGTCAGTAGGTTTCTTCGTTGGTTGTGAGTTGGGTGATGCCCTGGCTTGGCGTCCACTGGAGAGCCCCGACGTGATCGGTTTGGTAGACGTGAATCTTTGCGGTTGTGATGGTGTCGGGTGTCGTGCCGTGGGTTCTAATGTCGCCATTGAGGGTAGGGGCGATCGCCACTTCTGCTCCCAATCCCTCAATCCAGGGCGCATCCATCTCATCACCGGACCACCAGACGATATCCGCAATGCCAGACTCGTAGGTGGGGGCGGGCGATGTTGACTGTTGGCGATCGCACACTAACCAGCGAGAGTCCCCCATTTGAAAGCGAAGAATCGGTGGGCTACTGGCTAAAAACTGAATTGGGGTGCGTCCTGCGCGAATCTGCTGCCCCGCTTCAAAGGTCACGGGATTGAGTGCGTGTTGAATCCAATCAAGATTCTGAATCCTATCTGCCTCCGGTGGATCTGCGATCAGCATCGCCGCATCTGGTGGGGTGACAGGCTCGGCTGCGACCTGGGGGATGGGAGGATAGTAGAGGTCATGCACCGAGAGCGTTTCTAGAATGCGAGGCCATCCGATATCCTCTGATGTAGCATCCAGGGCGATCGCCCAGTCAAGTTTCCCGATTCCGTGCGATCGCAAAAATGGCATCACCGTATAAGCAACATCAGAATCTGTGCCGCTGAAAATCAGACCCACAGTGCCGCGATCGCGCACTACCAACGCTGGCCCCTGAGAGTTTGACAAGACGGTGATGGACTGCTGCTGAAGCTGACCATAGGCCATCGGGGCAGAGATGAGGGCAAGAGTCGAGAGTAAAACCAACCCCCATCGCTTCTGCCATTGCGGTCGCCACCACACCATGCCATAGGCGGCATACATGAGCAGGACTTGAAACGTCGTGAGACTCCCTGTGATGATCGTACTTCCTGGAAGACGGTTCCATAATTCGACGACTCCAATCAGGAGGGTAATCGGGAGATGCAGACACCAGGCCACCAAACTCCCCAAGCTGGGACTGAGGAGGGCGATCGCCCCACTCACCATGCCTCCCAAACTAATCAGCAGAATTAGCGGTGTGGTCAGCACGTTCAACCCAATGCTGTAGGTGGGAATCGCGCCAAACACCTGCATTTGAATGGGCATCACCCAGACGTAGGCAGCGATCGGTACGGACACCAGCGTTGCGATTCCGGTGGGCATCCAATCCAGGCGATTCGTGAGTGCGGGTACTAACACCAGCAATCCCAGCGTGGCAAGAAAACTAAACTGAAACCCCAGGTCAAAAACCCAGAGCGGATTCACCACCAGCATTCCTGTAGCAATGAGCAGCAACATTGGAACAGGCTTCGATCGCCGCTCCATCGCACCTCCCAGTAATGCAGCAAAGCCCATGCATCCTGCTCGAATCACGGAGGCTTGCGCTCCAGTCAGTCCGATATAAAGCAGCAGCACACCTGAGCCAATCCAGCACTGCATTTTCGGCGACGTTCGTTGTGCAAGAACCATCACCACGCCGAGTAAGATGCTGACATGAAAGCCAGAAGCAGCGATAGTATGCGCGAGTCCGGCTTGCGTGAACGCATCGCGGATGTCGTAGGGTAAATCTACAGCCCGACGCCCCAAAATCATGGCACTCAATAGCGTTCCGTTGGGAGTACCGAGCCGACGGACGAGTCCGCGTACCACCCGCTGACGCAGGTTCCATACAATAGAGGGATGGCCTGAGAGGTGCGTGAGGTGCTCGCCCTGGAGCCCAGAGAAAATCCCCTGTTGGGCAAGATAGGCACGAAAGTCAAAGCCGCCAGGATTTTGCGCGGCATCGGGTAAGTAAAGCGTGCCGCGAACCTGTACCCATTCTCCAGGATACCGCCCTGTTCCTTGCAGAATGTCAACTGTCGTATAGGCTTTGCCCGTAACGGCTTCATCCAGGGCAACTGTGGTGTCTCCTGCTTGAACCGTTGCCCGCTCGGCCTTGAGCACAAACTTGACTCGCTGACTGCGGTTGAGTTGGGGGTCATCAATGATTTTTCCAGAGACCGTGACGACTGCTTCTGGATTGATGCGCTGTTGCCAGAGGCTCAAGTCGTTAGGCCCAGGGGATGGCGTGCGGAGCTGAAGATGACCGAACGCCACCAGACTGAAGAACCCAGCCAACAGCCAAAATTTGACGTTTGGCCCCGTTCTCCATAAACGAGGTAACAATGCAGCACTGGTGATGCTGGATAACAAAAGGGCGATCGCCCCCACTGACACGCCATAGACGCTCTGAGGGACAGCCGTCATCAACAGCCCAGCCAGATAGGCCAGGCACAGCCCGTAAAATTCAATCGATTGCATGCGACGCACCCTGATTCTCTTGAACCAGTCTTCCCATGAAGAAGAGGATGCTAGCGGATCAGGGTTGGGCGATCGCCCAACCTCAAAAATTATTCACAGAAAAAAGTGAACATCGGGTAAGGCTCGATGTTCACCTGTTTAGAATTCATTCAGGTTCTGGGCATGGAACCTAATTCATCGTTTTCGTATCGACGAAGTTTGTCACCGCCGCAGGCAAAAACGAGGCCGCGCGTTCAGCCGAGAACTCTGCAAACGCTTCCCATGCCGCACTGACGAACCGTCCCGGCTTCAGTTCTCCTTTGACGAGATCCCACAGCCGTCCCACTTCCTCGGTGTGAAGATAGTCATCTTCGGTCAGCGCATCAATAATCTGGAGACGCAGGAATTGCCCTTCGTCTGACATGAGATACTGTAGGCCAAGCTGGGCGGCGGGAAGTAAGTCCAGATTCTCGCGGGTTTGGGCGATCGCAATCAAATTCTCCAGTCGATGCCACTGGAACTTGCCGTTTTTGAACAGAATCTCAATCAGGCGGCGGCGGAACTCAGGCGTTTCTTCTGTCAGCAATCGCCGTGCCACATAAGGATACGCAACTTCAACAATCTTGAAGGCGGGATTGATGCTCAGCGCTAAACCCTCTTGAGTAATCAACGACCGGATAATCAGCGCAAACTTAGCGGGAACCCGGAACGGATATTGATAGACCAGTTCTGAAAAATCATCGGTGATGGTTTTGAAGTTAAAATCTCGAACGCTTTCACCAATGGCTTTATCAAACACCGCCTCAAGAGCAGGAATGATGGGCGTAATGTCTGTATCCGGAGTCAGAAAGCCAAGATTGACAAAATCTTGAGCGAGGTGATCGTAGTCCTTATTAATCAGATGAACGACTGAATCGACCAGATACCCCTTTGTTTCTTCCGTCAGCAGATCCATCATGCCGAAATCAATGTAGGCCATGCGACCGTCTGCCATGGCAAACAAGTTTCCGGGATGAGGATCGGCATGGAAAAAGCCAAACTCTAGCAACTGCTGAAGACCGGAGGACACGCCTATTTCAATGAGTCGGTCAGAGTCTAAGCCCGCTTCCTTAATTCGCTTAATATCCGTCAGCTTGTAGCCGTCAATCCACTCCAGGGTGAGCACGCGATGGCTGCTAAATCGCCAATAGATCGAAGGAACCTTGACCCTGGGATTGTTTTGAAAGTTGGCGGCAAAGCGCTCGGCATTGCGGCCTTCGTGCAGATAGTCAATCTCTTCAAAAAGCTTTGTGCCAAACTCATCCACAATCAGCGACAGCTCGTGGCCAAGATTCAACGGCAAGAAGGGCGCAATCCACCCGGCGGCCCACCGAAGCAGATAGAGATCGAGCGTCAGCTTGGGCAGCAAATTTGGGCGCTGCACCTTCACGGCAACCGTTTCACCGTTGTAAAGCTTGGCTTTGTAGACTTGCCCCAAACTTGCAGCCGCTACAGGAACCGAGGAAATTTCCTTGTAAACTTCATCAACTGAGCGATCGAGTTCTTCTTCAATGATGGAAAAAGCCAGCGGCGTTGGAAACGGGGGAAGCTGATCTTGCAGCTTGGTTAATTCTTCTAGAAAATCCTTGCGAACCAGGTCTGCACGGGTTGAGAGCGCCTGCCCCACCTTAATGTAGGTGGGGCCAAGGTTGGTCAGAATTTGACGAAGTTGCGCTGCACGTTTGAGAAACTGCTGATCAGATGCCTTGAGCCACCGATCGAGCTGTAGTCCAACGACAAACCCAGTAAACGACCAGACAATCATTAAAGCCCGGGAGATGACCTGGAGGGGGCGGAAGCGATAGTAGCGGGCGATCGCCCGATGATCGTATCGCGTCATTTCAGAAAAAACTTGATGCCGACTCACGCTAATTCATGCCTCTTTGACGACGGGAACCACAGAGCGTGCGGAGCCTGCAACCGCAGTTTTAGAAGCCTTTCAATCAATGGAATACCCTTAGAGCCCCCCATCAACTGTTCATCAATGCTTCAACCACACTGCTCTATCTTGAAGTAGTCAGTAGGTATAAAGACTACCTTCAACTCTAGTATAGAAAACTACAAATTTCTTGAACATCCTTAAAGAACTTAATGTTTCATCCCGTCACGGATCACTCTTTGCCTTTCGCCATCCAAGAACACTGTCTCAAGTTCCTCTGAATGTCTCATGAAATGAGGGATTCTATGCAAGCTTGATCAATGGGTATGTAGTTACAGCGCTATGCGCGTTAGTTAAGTACAGATGTGTGGGGCGCGGTGCGCCCCACACATCTGTTTTTGCGCTTAACGCGTTTGCAAACTGCAAACCGCTATAAATTGTTGTGGCTATGAGGGCATTCTCCCACGGTTATGGCGCTATACGTGTGGTGATGCCCTCACCTTTGACCGTTGCAGTCCGACTGATTGATCGTGGCAGTCGTGTGTAGACAAACTTTGTCAAGTCCCAGAGATCAGATGGTTGTGAAGTCTCTTTTTTCTGTGTTATCGTGTCTAAGCTGACAAACGTGTTGGCTCGCAAGCCGTAAAGCGCGGGTGTAGTTTAGTGGTAAAACCTCAGCCTTCCAAGCTGATGATGCGGGTTCGATTCCCGCCACCCGCTTAAAACCTTAAAAGCCTCGAAGTGTAAGCGCTTCGAGGCTTTCGACTATATAGGTAACGAGTGTTTTTGTAGTTCCTGTGTTCTAACTTTTGCTAAAAGTTGGGGTAGTTTGGGCAAGTTTGAGCGATTTATTGGGGTAGGATTGGGGTAATCTTTTTAGCCTTCTACCCCAATTCCTCACATGACTTTTAACCCTTCTGATTCCAAAGCCACCCGTGAATCTGCTTCCGAAAAGTCACGGCGTCGTAAAGCGTCGAAAGGTACCGTTCGAGTCAAAAATTCCAACGATCGACTACAACTTGTTTTCACTTACGACGGCAAGCGACGTTATCTGTCTCTCGGGTTTGACGACACGCCTGAAACTCGTGAACTCGCGAATATGAGAGCCAATCAGATTCGATTGGATATGATTTCAGGTAATTTTGATGCAACGCTTGCCAAATATAAGCCTCAAGCAGCACTCTCTGACGAGGAACCGAAATCTCCCGAAACTCCTGCCCTGCCATCGCTCGCTGACCTGTGGGATAAGTTCATTGACTATAAACAGCCTCAGTGTTCGCCCAACACCATGTATCACATGTATGGAACTTACACTGGATACCTTGAACGGTTGCCAACCCATGATTTGAAAAGGGCAGCAGACATCAGAGACTTTGCATTGAAGACTTTTCCGGTGGAATCATGTAAGCGATTTTTGGTTCGCTTGAATGCCTGTTGTAAGTGGGCAGTACAATCTGGGCTGATTTCTGAGAATCCTTTTGAGGGCATGGCTCAAGAGATAAAGCCACCAAAATCTCAAAAGAAAAATGAGGATACAGATATTTTTCCATTTAGTGCAGAAGAGCGAGACGCCATTCTTAAAGCTATTCGAGAGAATACCTTTTGCAATAAACACTCAGGGTTTAAGCACTCGTTCTATGCTAATTATGTGGAGTTTCTATTTCTCACAGGTTGCCGTCCGAGTGAGGCGATCGCCCTTCAGTGGAAACATGTCAGCTCTGATCTGCGAATGATTACTTTTGAGCAGGTGTCGATTAGTACGCGCAGTGGGCAGCAGATTCGAGGGGGATTAAAGACGCAGGAGCGACGACGATTTCCTTGTAATGGAAAGGTTCAGCAACTGTTGATGCAGATTAAACCAGAGGTGGAAGATGGAGAAGCGTTTGTGTTTCCTGGATATTCTGGAGGAAGACTTAATACACCATCTTTTCGGAAAAATGTCTGGAAGCCTATTCTTAAGGGGTTAGGTATTAAATATCGGAAACCTTATCAGACCCGGCACACGTTTATTACCCTCGCATTAGAACATGGACTTGATGCAAAGGATGTTGCACGGTTGGTAGGAAACTCTCCAGAAGTTATTTATCGGCATTATGCTGGGAATAAACGAGAACTTTTTGTTCCTGAATTTTGAGATGTCATTGACTATAGTACTGTCAGAAACT
>JAYKJC010000398.1:0-8775 GCA_035285885.1 Leptolyngbyaceae cyanobacterium
TTTTTGTGGTGATGGAGAAGCGGTTTGTCCACTGGATCTAGGGTGAGTGAATTAAAATTGCCTGCTCTAGAGTCATTTAAGCGGGTAGTCCTTAAGATGTAAGAATGTTTGGGCATGGAGGAACAGCCCGCTCTCCAACGATCTTTGCCGACATCCCTCTACCGTCTGCGCTTTGTTGATTTCTGCTTTGTCTGAGGCGGAGATGGTGAAAATACTTCAATCGTAGGTCCTTTTACAGAACCACATAATAGTGCTGGGCCGTTTTCTGCGCCGATGCGAACCATCGCACTGAGATGATATAGTCCGGCGTCCAAGCCATAGTGAATGGGAGATTCCAAATCTAGAACGGGGGCATAGGTGAGCTGTTCTGGCGTCAGGGTTTGATGAATTGCTCCCAGCTCAACTTTGTCGCCCATTCCAGCCGGTTTCACCAACACCTCAACAAACAGCATCGGCTCTAGCATCAACAGGGCGATCGCCGAATTGCCCAAAAAATCCAGGGTGAGCTGAACGCGAAAGGGGCGATCGCCCACCAAAATTCGCTCTACTTCTTCATGACCGTTGCTGTCGGACTGCATCGCACTCAGCCCATACACTCGACAGCGCACAGGCAGACTATCTAGATAGAGAGCAGAATCAGTCATGATGACAATCGTGTGAAAGTAGAAGAAATGAAGAGGTGAAGGTCACCTCTTCATTTCCTTATGCTCCACTGCGGAGTTTGTCTAATACGGAACGGTCTTCCAGTGTTGAGGTATCTCCTGAAACTTCTTGGCCTGCTGCGAGCGATCGCAACAATCGCCGCATGATCTTGCCAGACCGAGTTTTGGGCAGAGCCTCACTAAAACGAATGTCTCCTGGACGGGCGATCGCCCCAATTTCCTGGACGACATGCTGTTTCAGCTCATCCTTAAGCGCTTCAGAGGGTTCCACATTGCCTTCTAGCGTCACAAACGCAAAGATATCTTCCCCCTTGATGTCATCGGGACGCCCGACCACCGCTGCTTCTGCAACGGAGGGGTGAGAGACAAGGGCCGACTCAATTTCCATAGTGCCGAGGCGATGTCCGGCGACGCTGATCACGTCATCGACCCGACCCATCACCCAGAAATAGCCGTCTTTATCTTTTCGGGCTCCATCCCCGGCGAAATAGAAGTATTGGCCATCTTTAGGAGCGATGTGTTCCCAATAGGTGCGGCGGAAGCGATCGCGATCGCCATAAACGGTACGCAACATACTTGGCCACGGGTGCTTGACCACCAGGTAGCCTCCTTCGTTCTCGCCCACTGGATTGCCGTCTAAATCTACAATATCGGCCAGAATGCCAGGAAAGGGGAAGGTCGCTGAACCGGGTTTGGTACTCGTGGCTCCCGGCAGCGGCGTAATCATGATGCCGCCCGTTTCCGTCTGCCACCACGTATCCACAATCGGGCAGCGCTCGCCACCAATGACCCGGTGGTACCACATCCACGCTTCGGGGTTGATGGGTTCGCCCACCGTACCCAGTAATCGCAGAGAAGACAAGTCCCGTGCCTTGGGCAGGTGATCGCCCATTTTAATCAACGCCCGAATTGCTGTGGGAGCGGTGTAGAAAATGTTGACGCCGTATTTTTCCACCACATCCCAGAGACAGCCAGGATTTGAGGGGCGCGGCGCACCTTCATACATGAGGCTGGTGGCCCCATTCGACAGGGGGCCATAGACGATGTAGCTGTGTCCCGTAATCCAGCCCACATCTGCTGTACACCAATACACATCATCCTCTTGCAGGTCAAAAATCCACTTAGTGGTCATGTGGGTGTAGAGGTTATAACCCCCCGTGGTGTGAACCACACCTTTGGGCTTTCCCGTACTTCCAGAGGTGTAGAGAATGAACAGCATGTCTTCGCTGTCCATCGGTTCAGGGGGACAATCAGCTGAAGCTTGAGCCTGAAGTTCGTGCCACCAGTGGTCACGGCCCGACACCATTTCGATTGAGTCTTTGGTGCGCTCCACGACCAGGACATGTTCAACGGTGGGAGCTGCATTGTTCTCCAATGCTTGATCGACCTGCACTTTGAGAGGAATGCTTTTATCTTTCCGGAAGCCCCCATCGGCGGTGATGACGACTTTGGCTTTTCCATCGACGAGGCGATCGCGCAACGCTTCAGCGCTAAATCCTCCAAACACCACCGTATGGGGTGCGCCAATGCGGGCACAAGCTAACATGGCGATCGCCGCTTCAGGAATCATCGGCATGTAGATGCCTACAACATCGCCTTTCTGGACGCCCAAGCCCTTGAGCATATTTGCGGCCTGACACACCTCTCGATGGAGCTGCGCATAGGTGATCGTTCGAGAATCGCCCGGCTCACCTTCCCAAATAATGGCTGCCTTATTGCGCCGCCCCGTCTTCAGATGGCGGTCAATGCAGTTATAGGTAATGTTGAGCTTGCCACCCACAAACCACTTCGCATCTGGAGGCTGCCAGTCCAGCACGGTGTCCCATTTTTCAAACCAATCCAATTCCTGCTCTGCCAACTCTGCCCAGAATGCAGCGGGGTCAGCCTTGGCCTTGTCGTAGAGCTGTTGATAATCTGCAAAACTCTTAATATGAGCGCGTTGAGAAAACTCCGAGGGAGGAGCAAAGACCCGGTTTTCATGGAGAATCGATTCGATTGTCGGTTGTGTCATAGTGCTTACGTCTCAAACAAGCATCGTGATGGGTGCTAAGGGTATCCATGGCAACCATTTCAAAACCTTACCGAGTTTGCTGATGCTTTGTTCGGGAAGTTAGCTTTTCTTTAGTCTTTGAATGCAGTGGTCTCAGGTTCGGAAGAAAATCGTTTGCACCCCGGTGATGAGTACAGATATCACGCTGTATGTGTTGATTAAGGAAGGTTGAGGCGGCCACACCCATCTTCAACATCTTTGTCGTTCTTCGTCGCTTAATTTGTCGCTTAAATACGATTACAAACGACTATAGGTTTCATTGAATTTGATTATTCTGCGATCGCCCTAAGGACAACCAAAAAGTATCGACGAGTACAGGGGAGAGTAATATCGCGCTTTATTGTGATTGCACCAGAATTTCACACCTGATGCTAAATCTAGGTGAAGTTAGGGTGCTTTTTGAGCAATTTTGAAGCCATAGGGCAAGTGAAATTGCTGTTAATGCTCTTTATATAAGTTTACTTAATATTTGGATAAGTTTACTTAATTATCAAAGAAAGCGATGCTGACTATATCCACTTTGATGGTTTCAGAGTGGAGAAGAGCATTACAATTCGTAATTAGACGCTGGAAAGGTAAAACTGTTATGCATCTGAGTGAATTGACCCATCCAAATCAGCTTCATGGTTTGTCGATTCATCAACTGAAACAAATCGCCCGTCAAATTCGGGAAAAACACCTAGAAACGGTCGCCGCCAGTGGTGGTCACTTAGGGCCGGGTTTGGGTGTGGTTGAGCTGACTTTAGCCCTCTATCAGACGCTTGACCTCGACCACGATAAAGTGATTTGGGACGTTGGACACCAGGCTTATCCTCATAAGCTCATCACGGGTCGCTACGCAAATTTTCACACGCTACGGCAGAAGGACGGAGTTGCAGGATATCTAAAGCGGTGTGAGAGTTCGTTTGACCACTTTGGGGCAGGTCATGCATCTACGAGTATTTCGGCTGCTCTGGGCATGGCATTGGCACGCGACTATCGCGGCGAAAACTTCAAAGTTGCGGCGGTGATCGGTGATGGGGCACTCACAGGAGGCATGGCGTTAGAGGCCATTAACCATGCCGGACATTTGCCTCACACGAGACTTTTAGTGGTGCTGAACGACAATGAAATGTCGATTTCACCCAATGTTGGCGCGATTCCTCGCTACCTCAACAAAATGCGCTTAAGTCCACCGATGCAGTTCTTAAGTGACAACCTGGAAGAACAGTTCAAGCATTTGCCGTTTGTCGGTGATTCCCTCACGCCTGAGTTGAGCCGAGTCAAAGAAGGGATGAAACGCCTGGCGATGCCTAAGGTCGGCGCAGTGTTTGAAGAGCTTGGCTTTACCTACATGGGGCCTGTAGATGGTCATAATCTGGAAGACTTGATTACAACCTTCAAGCAAGCCCACAAGCATGAAGGCCCTGTGCTTGTGCATGTGGCAACGACGAAAGGTAAGGGATATGCGATCGCCGAAAATGATCAGGTTAGCTACCACGCCCAATCTCCGTTTAACTTAGCCACAGGTAAGGCGATTCCAGCCAGTAAGCCCAAACCTCCCCAGTATGCAAAAGTCTTTGCGCATACCCTGGTGAAGCTTGCGGAAAATAATCCCAAAATTGTCGGTATTACCGCTGCAATGGCAACAGGAACCGGGCTTGATAAACTTCAAGCCAAGTTGCCAAAGCAATATATTGATGTCGGCATTGCTGAACAGCACGCGGTTACGCTAGCGGCTGGCCTTGCCTGTGAAGGCATGCGTCCTGTCGCTGTCATCTACTCAACCTTCCTCCAGCGCGCCTACGACCAAATCATTCACGATGTCTGTATTCAGAATCTGCCAGTCTTTTTCTGTTTGGATCGGGCAGGCATTGTGGGTGCTGATGGCCCGACTCACCAGGGGCTATATGACATCGCCTACCTCCGGTGTATTCCTAACATGGTGATTATGGCTCCGAAGGATGAGGCTGAACTCCAGCGGATGACCGTTACGGGGATTAATTACACCGATGGTCCCATTGCGATGCGTTACCCTCGCGGCAATGGCTATGGCGTTCCATTGATGGAAGAAGGCTGGGAAGAGCTCCCTATCGGTAAGGGTGAAATTCTCCGCAACGGTGACGATCTGCTTCTGGTGGGCTACGGCACGATGGTCTACACATCGATGCAGGTAGCTGAAATTCTCAGTGAGCATGGCATCGAAGCGACCGTAGTCAACGCACGATTTGTGAAACCATTAGATACAGAACTGATTCTGCCATTGGCGAAACGTATTGGTCGCGTCGTGACCCTTGAGGAAGGCTGTCTCATGGGTGGTTTTGGCTCAGCGGTGACTGAAGCGTTGATGGATGCTGAAATTCTGGTTCCCGTGACGCGCATTGGCGTACCCGATGAACTCGTTGATCATGCAACACCTGATCAGGCAAAGTCCACATTGGGCATTACACCACCGCAAATCGCTGAGCGATTGCTGAAAACCCTCAAGCCTGCTCAAGAGCCTGTGAAGGCATAGTTGGTGTTCTCGTTCTCGTAAGGATGGTTGGGCAGTACGCCCAACTATCCTTGCCGATACCCCACTACTGCATCGGTTTGTTTCTGAGCGAACGCTTGTTTGGGGCAGCATTGCGGTGCAACGTCGCCCCTTTTGTGTAGAGTTGGGATATTTCCGCAACGGTATTTATCCATGACCTCTGCAATTCTGCCATCGTTTATTCTGCTCGACCCTTTGCTTCAGTCTTGGTTGCAAGAAGATATGGGTCGGGGCGATCGCACCACCCAAGGACTTTTTTTATCTGATATTCCTGTTGGAAAGGCCAAATGGACCGCCAAAGAATCTGGCGTTATTGCGGGACTGCCCATTGCGGCGCGAGTTTTCACGCTGTTGGATGCTCGTGTCCAGTTCATCCCACTGGTGCCTGAAGGGCAAGAGTGCGATCGCCCCACTGTGATTGCCGAACTCGAAGGTCCCCTCGATGCGCTGTTGACCGGAGAACGGGTTGCTTTGAATCTTGCCATGCGGCTCAGCGGCATTGCTACCGCCACGCACCACTATGTGAGGGCGATCGCCGACGTACCGACTCAGTTTGTAGACACCCGAAAAACAACACCCGGACTCCGGTTGCTAGAAAAATACGCCACGCAAGTAGGCGGTGCGATCAATCATCGACTGGGGCTTGATGACGGGGTAATGATCAAAGACAACCACATCGCCGCCGCAGGGGGAATTGAAGGGGCGATCGCCCGCCTTCGTAAGCGCATTCCCTATCCTCTCAGCATTGAGGTTGAAACCGAGTCCTTAGAGCAGGTGCAAGAAGCTCTTGACCACGGAGCCGACATCATCATGCTCGATAACATGCCCGTTGATGTCATGGGACAAGCAGTGCAGTTGATTCGAGCGACAGAACCCCGAGTCAAAATTGAAGCCTCTGGCAACATTACCCTGGAAACCATTCGAGCCGTTGCAGAGACAGGCGTAGACTACATTTCCAGCAGTGCGCCGATCACGCGATCGCACTGGTTGGACTTGAGTATGACCATTAGCTCATGAAACTCGCTTGACAGGACTGAGAAACATTTGCCATTATTGTAGACTGCAATATAAATGCTCAGACCAGGTGCAAAGGCTCTGCAAACTGAATACTCTCTTTCGGTTTAGTTTCAGGTCTACCTGCATGGCAATAGGAGATAGCGCTTTATGGCATACGCAATTGTTGAGACCAGCGGCACCCAGCTTCGGGTCGAGCCCGGTCGGTTCTATGACGTTAACCGTCTTCACGTCGAAGAAGATGAGACCATCACCTTAGACAAGGTCTTATTCGTTGAGAATGAGGGAGAATTTACAGTCGGACAGCCCTTTGTCGAGGGAGCCACGGTTGAGGCCACCATTCAGCGCCACCTCCGGGGACGTAAGATCATCGTCTACAAGATGCAGCCCAAGAAAAAGACTCGGAAGAAGCGAGGACATCGTCAAGATTTGACGCGGGTGATGATTACTGGAATTAATCTCAACGGGACACTGCTCACTGAGTCAACAGCCTTTAAGGATCAGCCATCAAGTGCTGTGCCAGCAGATGAGCCCGAAATCGACGATACCGATGCCGTATTGGTTGACGCTACAGAAGCAGAAGAACCTGACGTAGCTCCTGTTGAAGCAGAGGCTGAACCAGAAACTGAAGCTGTAGAGGCTGATGTAGCGGACAGTGAGGCAGACAGTGAAGCAGAAGAAGACGCTTAGGCTGCTAGATTTATGTTTGGCACATCGCTTTCCTCTTAGAGAATCGATAACTTGCCTAAGTAGCTGGCAAATGTAAGGGAATGAACGCTAAACTCGTTAATACTGGAGTGGAAAAGTAGAACAATGGCTCATAAGAAGGGAACAGGTAGTACTCGGAACGGTCGTGACTCAAATGCGAAACGACTAGGCGTTAAGCGATATGGCGGTCAAGTTGTTCGCGCAGGCAATATTCTAGTGCGTCAGCGCGGCACGAAGATCCATCCAGGAGTGAATGTAGGGCGTGGAAATGATGACACGCTGTTCTCCCTTGTCGATGGAGTGGTGACGTTTGAGCGCAGGGGCAAGAGCAAGAAGAAAGTCAGCGTTTACCCCGTTGCAGTTGAGGCGTAGCCTGATAGTTAGTGCTGGTGTTAGCTCTATAACTCTTTAGCAAGAGCCTTGTGCTGTTATCAGTGCAGGGTTCTTGTTATAAGAGCGCTTTCACAGAACTCCACGCAATGCAACGAAGACAGCCCAAACAGCATCAACAGGATGACTCACCCCCGAAGTTAGCTAGCAAAAGTTCGTATAAAAGTTCGTATGGCGGGACATAGTAAATGGGCCAACATTAAGCGGCAAAAGGCCAGAGTAGATGCCGTGAAGGGAAAAACCTTCGCAAAAATTTCCCGACAGATCATTGTGGCTGCCCGAAGTGGTGTCCCTGACCCGGAAGGAAATTTCCAGCTTAGAACAGCCATCGAGAAAGCAAAAGCCGCCGGAATTCCGAATGACAATATTGAACGGGCGATCGCCAAAGGCGCAGGTACGTTTGATTCTGGAGACAGTGCGCTCGAAGAAATTCGATATGAGGGCTATGGCCCTGGCGGCGTCGCGATTCTCATCGAAGCGTTAACCGACAACCGCAACCGGACAGCAGCAGATCTGAGAGCCGCCTTTAGTAAAAACGGCGGCAACCTGGGAGAAACGGGATGCGTCAGTTGGATGTTTGAGCAAAAAGGCGTCGTGACACTGCGAGGAAAAATCGATGAAGATGACCTTCTAGAAACCTCTGCCGATGCAGGTGCAGAATCCTATGAGTTAATCGAAGCTTCAGAAGATGAAGACGAAGGGGCAAAGGTGTTTACCAGCGTCAGTCAGCTTGAAGCGTTGGTCAATGGGTTAACCAAAGCCGGATATACCATCGAACAATCAGAACTGCGTTGGATTCCGAGTAATACGATTGACGTGACAGATACTGAGCACGCTCGCACGTTGCTCAAACTGATGGATGCCCTTGAGGATCTCGATGATATTCAAAGTGTGACCGCCAACTTTGACATGGCTGACGACCTACTGGCAGCCAGCATCATGTAGCCATAAACGTACGATTTGATCTCTAAATACAGCGCTATGCGCGTTGGTTAAGTACGAGAAGGTGGGGCGCGGTGCGCCCCACCTTCTCGTTTGTGTACTGAATGCGGTTCCCCACCGCTATAAACAGAAAGAACCGTTGTTTGCGCTAAGAGTGATTGAACGCCTCTAGAATCGTATCGTACAGAATTGCACGGGTTGCTTCAGCGTCTAGCGAGTCCTCTTAATGATGGTGCGCATGGGACGACTGTTCTTCATGGTCATGATCACTGTGACCGTGATGATCGTGACCATTGTGCCCGTGACCGTGATGATCGTGACCATTGTGCCCGTGATCATGACCATGATGATGACCCTGACCGTGATGGTGACCGTGACCATGCTCATGACCGTGACTATGGGCATGGTCTTTTGCGATTTGGGCGGCTTGAATCGTTGCCAGTGATGGATTAACCGCTAGGGATTCTTCCGCCAACAAATCTGCAATTAACGGACTT
>JAYKJC010000399.1:0-5049 GCA_035285885.1 Leptolyngbyaceae cyanobacterium
CATATGGCCTATAGCGGGTATTTCGGCTATTTCATCGGTCTGAGTGTGCTCAAGCCCAAGTCTCGATGGCAGACTCTAATGATTGGCTATTTATCAGCCTCATTGCTCCATGCCCTTTGGAACACGACCGGATACATCAATCCAGTGGTGCTGGCTCTGGTGGGGATCTTGTCCTACGCGTTCTTAACGGCTGCGATTTTGAAAGCACGAGTGTTGTCACCCAATCGGTCAAACAACTTTGCCACACAATTCTTTCGACGACCCCGAAGGTAGCAGGCAAAAAAAAATTCCAAAAAATAAGAGGGCGCGCCGCCCTCTTATTTTTTGGAAAATCCCTTAGCTCTTCGCCCCACGATAGCGGAGTTGCTGCTTGAGATCATAGTATCGCGCGAGTTGAGGGATCACTCCTTTGTGTCCCATGACAATCACCGTGTCTCCTCCATTCAGCACCATGGTACCTGGCGGTTGATGAATCACCGTGCCATCGGCCTGCCGAATCGCAATGATCAAAAATCCTCGGTTGCCCTGAAACTCCAGTTGTTCTGCCGTTGTGCCTGCCAGCAGAGATCCCGGCGAAATGGTCAACTCATCAATACGCATGTTGATTTGATCGAGCAATTCATCTAAGTGAGCCCGTTCACTGTTTTCATCTAAGAAATCAATCGTGGTTGGACGGGTAATCAGGTTGGTAATGCGTTGCGCACTGATGGCCGCCGGAAGCACCACATGATCGGCACCCGCCAGTTTGAGTTTCTTCTCAGTGGAAGGGATCTCACCCCGAGCCAAAATCGTCAAATCTGGATTGAGTTCCCGAGCCGTGAGAGTGATGAACACGTTGTCTGCGTCATTGGATAGGACAGTGGCGATCGCCGTCGCCCGATGAATGCCCACAGCTTTAAGCACTTCTTCGTCTGATGCACTGCCTAAATAGGAGAGATACCCCAAGTCTTCCGCTTTCGATATCTGCTCTGAGGAGATGTCAATCACAATAAATGAGCGTTTCGCATGGGCGAGTTCCCGCGTCAGCACCTGCCCAATCCGCCCAAATCCACAGATAATCACGTGGTTTTTCAATTTTTCGATATCTTGATTTTTTCGGTGGGCATCAAGGGCTCGGTTGATTTCTCCTTCCATCATTAGCTGCACAAAGCCTCCTACGATATAGGCCACAGAGATAAACCCTGCAAAAATAACAAAAATAGTAAAGAAGCGCTCACTTGCGGTATCTAGAGGTTTGACTTCGCCGTATCCAACTCCGAAGATGGTGATCACCACCATGTAAATGGCATCCTGAAATTCCCACCCCAACAGGGTGTACCCGACGACAGCGAACACCACTGTCAGAACAAAAAACACAACACCTGTGAGAATACGTTCAAAGGAATTCTGCATAATCGCCGAATGACATTAAGTCCTGTAACGAACTATCGAGACAAGCACCGATGTCTCATCGACAACGTTGAGATAGGAATTTGGGTTTAAAGGTGCTGTATGGATTACAGCATAAACTTTACATCAACCGTCGTTGGTATCACACAGATATCTTTGGGCACTTTGAATAGAGAGTTTCTCGGATAGAAAGAATTATTGATGATACAGATCAAGTAGATGTCCGGTTATCGATCCTACAATTCCTGATTAATTTAAGAATTAGAAGTGTATTCGCTTCAAGTGAGATGTTGTGTTCTCAGGTCATCTACAGCGGATTGAAATCGCGTTAAGTCCAAAAAAGGTTATAGGGAAGGAAGCGCGCCCTCTATTCTCATACTTAACCCACCCGCGTAGCGCTTCCCTCCTGTAGTCTGCGCAGGAGAACTGTGCAATCTCGCATCCCTAGCCAAGCGGTAGTGTAACCAACAAAAGTTGTCCTACCCAGATCTTTCAAGATTTGTCAAACCGTCAACCAGAGCTTACGTCCTCACGAGAAGGGGTGACCCACCCTAAATTGATGCAGGGCAGCGGCAATGGTTCGCCCCCTAAACGACAAATGCCTACTTCAAACAATAGAGGTAGTGCGCGTCACAGGTCTTTGCCTTGTTCGACGAGAGTATACCTGGCGTTTGTGGAGCAGATTTAACACATCAAACTATCGGTGAAAAGTTATGTTAGATGCTCGTGCCTTTCTTTCATCATCAGAAAACCTTGAATCCACCACCATCATTAATGATGGCTTACAGCAAAAACTCAGTCTTTACCAGGTGTTTCTTCGGTTATATGAGCACAATCGAAGCTTGCTGGATGAAATTTTAGAATTAGGAGTTCCTTCGATTGGGAATAGTGCTGCTCAATCATCGAATACTCAGTATATCCAAGGAATGATATTGAATGGACAAGTTGGGATTGTTACCAATGTGATGAAAGGTACGACCCAAACCATTTTTCAACCTCAAAATATCTGGACCATCGGGCGCGATCGCCGCAAATCTGTCATTTCAACAGAAGATGGTCGTCTATCACGCTGCCATGCGGCGATCGCCTATAAAGAACAGCCCCAAACCTTCTACCTCGTTGATTTCGACAGCACCAACGGTTCATATATTAACGGTGAACAAATTCGCAAAGAGCAACGCCTCAAAGATGGCGATCGAGTTCGTTTAGGGAGCCTGAGCTTTACCTTTTTTACCTGTGTCTCGGTGCGCCGGGCCAGTTATGTGCCAGATGAGTACGTCCATTACGTGACTAAGGTTCTTGGAGAAAGTACTGAAATTCAACCCAAAGAAGAAAGGCATGGTCTTTCTCGCCATCCACGTCATGCTTCAAGTAGGGAACGACCCAACCCTCAGCAGGATTCAGGGGAGTTCTCCTCTGAAACATCGTCGCTAGACGTCTTAGATGACACATCGATGTTTTTACGACCTTAGAGTGAACTTCGTGGAGCTGTTGTCTAATTCCACGGCTCACGTTGACCGAGGGGCGAAGAAAGACATCTATCAAGATATTTTCCGCACCCCGGATTACTTTTGGTTCGATCCCGATTCTCTTGAATTCCAAGGGTTTCATCTCATCGATGGGCGATATGAACCTCTTCAACCTAATGAGCAGGGATGGCTCTGGAGTCAGCAGTTGGAACTACACTTAGGCATTCATCAGCAACAGCTACGATTCTTCACTGCAAAGGGAGAGCTTGTGCCTACTCCTGAAGAAGCTGCCCAAGAAGCCGCTCAACAGACACACGATGCGGTTCAGCGAGCTGAGGCTGAACGTCAACGGGCTGAGGCTGAACATCACCGTGCAGAGGCTGAATGCCGACGAGCCGAAGCTGAACGCCGACGGAATGAGAAGCTTACCGCAAAGCTAAGGGAACTGGGAATTGATCCAGATAACATGTCTGAATAGGCGATTTCTCTATCTGTTTATACGTAACCTTATTGAATTGATTTCTTTTTTTAGTCTGAACCTTGAATGTATGCTCTTTGTTACTGCTTTCAGCTTCGTTGAGATGAGAATAAATATCTTTGTCAAGTAACGATCAGAAGTTATCTATCTGTAGCTTCGGGGAACATTGATCCTTGAAATAGGGAAATCTATCTTCTTGATTAGGATCAAAGGATTTGTGATGAAAGCTTCAACACTAATTCAGTTGTACACCCAAGGGCAGAGAAACTTTCAAAAAGAAAATCTAAGAGGTCAGAAACTGAGGGGCGCAAATTTATCTAACGCTGATTTTAGAGAAGCTGATATCAGAGGTACGGATTTTACAAATGCCAATTTGAGTGGAGCTAACTTTCACAAAGCTCAAGCAGGATTATCGCTTCAAGCAGTTATTTCAGTAATTTTACAGGTGCTATTTTTATCTCTGATAGCAGGCTTTACTTCAGCTATTGCGGGGCTTCTTCTTGGTCTGGTTCACGATTCTACAGGAGGGGGGCCAATCTTAGGATTGCTTATACTGACAGTTCCAATAATAACCTTCATTTTTATCGGGCAAGGAAAATTTGGAAGAATAGCTAGCTACTTGGGTCCCATCATTCTTATAGGTGCTTTTGCATGTACAGGAGCAATTTCGGGACTTATTGCAGATAAGGGAGCCTCATATTTTTCTTATATCAATATGATTACAAGTGGCATTTTGCTTGTGAGTATGTTTAGTTTTGCACTTGCAAACGCGGTTGCTATCGTTGCGATCAGCAATATTCTTGTAAAAATATTTGTCCTTTTTCTGGAATTTGTATTTTTACTAATAGGTACACTTTGGTTGATATTTGCACCTTTTTTTATTCCTCTGGGACTAATATTTCCATTAGCTAGTTCTGCTGTTATCTGGTGCATACTTCCGCTGGAGTATCAAAATTTTCGGATTACATCTATGGCTGTTGATTTTCTTTCAATTAACGCGACTTGCTTTCGAGGAGCTAATTTAGAAGGTGCCAATTTTAGTCAAGCTAAACTTTCAGGGACAGACATTAGGTATGCAAATCTCAGTGGTGTTAATTGGCAAGATGCTGAGAACTTAGACTGGATGGTTTGTGAAAATACATACCTCAAAAATCCTGCTAATCGGCAACTCGTAGTTTCTGGAGAGATACTCTGAAATTTTAATTTAGTTTATTTGGGCGTTGCTATCAATACACAATCTTCAAAAAGTAACCAAAAGAAAACTTCTTATCCGGATTTTCGTTTTACGGTTGTATCCTTGACTTTTGTATTAAGCAACCAGGTAAATCAGTTGTTCGTCAGGCTTTGCCGTTGGGTCTAGAATTTCGATGTTGTTAGATTTGATGAGATCTGTAATCACAAGGTCAATGTGTTCGGGCGATCGCTCCGGAAATTGATCGGTGATGGCTTGGGTCACCACCTGATACCCCAAGAGTTGATGAGTTTTGACTAAATCAAGAAGAAATTCACGCACGGGCTGTAGTTCTTCTCGCAGTTCTGACTTTGAGAGTCGCTTGCTACGAGATTTGGGCGATCGCCCTGACCCCATGCCCAACTCATGCAGCAAATGGCAGGACTGAAGCACCTTTGATTTCAGAACCAGATATTCTAGATTACTCAAGCTGGCGACCTGCCCTGCAATCACCAGCTCACCCGCATAGGCAGCGTTCACCA
>JAYKJC010000400.1:0-6478 GCA_035285885.1 Leptolyngbyaceae cyanobacterium
CTCAACGTACTTGATTGACAGCGCCAATTTCGTCGCCTGCCATCAGTGGGAATTCCTGCAAAAGCTGGGCATTCTCGATCAGGCAAAGCCTGGAGCCACGTTCCTGCTGAACTCCCCCTTTGATGATTCTCAAGAAACCTGGCTGCGCCTCCCTCAGCCAATTCAGCAGGTGATTATCGAGAAGCACCTGAAGGTCTACGCCATCAATGCCTACAAGGTCGCCAATGCCGCAGGCATGCGGAACCGCATCAATACGGTGATGCAGACCTGTTTCTTTGCTCTGTCTGGCGTTCTCCCACGGGAAGAGGCGATCGCCGCCATTAAGCAGGCCATCCGCAAGACCTACGGTAAGAAGGGCGACGACATTGTGGCGATGAACATCAATGCCGTAGACAGTACCCTGGGCAACCTCTACGACGTTCCCGTGGGTGACCTGGCGGCGGACAGCACTCCGTTTACCTGGGTGCCCGATACGGCTCCGTCCTTTGTGCGCGACGTTCTCGGAAAGATGATGGCGCGTCAGGGCGACGACCTGCCTGTGAGTGCCCTCCCTGCCGATGGCACGTATCCCAGCGGTACGACTCAGTATGAAAAACGCAACGTGGCGCAGGAAATTCCCACCTGGGACCCGGATGTCTGTGTCCAGTGCGGCAAGTGCGTCATGGTTTGCCCCCACGCCGTGATTCGCTCCAAGGTGTACGAACCCAGCCAGCTAGAATCCGCACCCAACACCTTCAAACATACTGGCGCAAAAGACAAAGCCTGGACAGACCTGCAATTTACGATTCAGGTGGCCGCAGAAGACTGTACGGGCTGTGCCCTCTGTGTGGATGTCTGTCCCGCTAAGAATAAGGCAGAACCCAGTAAGAAAGCCATCAATATGGAGCCGCAATTGCCCCTGCGAGAGCAAGAGCGAACCAACTGGGACTTCTTCTTGAACTTACCGAACCCCAATCGACAAACGCTAAACCTCGGTAAGATTGCCCATCAGCAAATGCAGGAGCCCTTGTTTGAGTTCTCAGGGGCTTGTGCAGGCTGTGGAGAAACGCCGTATATTAAGCTGGCCACGCAGTTGTTTGGCGATCGCATGCTCATTGCCAATGCCACGGGCTGTTCCTCCATCTACGGGGGCAACCTGCCGACCACGCCCTATACTCACAACGCTGAGGGACGCGGCCCCGCCTGGTCAAACTCCCTGTTTGAAGACAATGCTGAATTTGGGCTGGGCTTCCGCGTTTCTGTAGATAAGCAAAGCGCTCAAGCCGTGGAACTCCTGCAATATTTGGCGTTTGAGTTAAACGGCTCGTCTCAAATTCCGAATCAGTTGGCGACTAATCTACTGAACAACACACAGAAAGACGAAGCTGATATCGTTGAACAGCGTGAATGGGTTGACGCACTGAAGGGGCATCTAGAGACCTGGCTTGCTGCTCTCAGCAGCGATGGAACTGAGACGCCTCCAGGACTTCGTAACCGCATCCTCAACCTCAAATCCCTGGCAGATTACCTGGTGCGCAAGAGCGTGTGGATTGTCGGCGGTGATGGCTGGGCCTACGACATCGGCTATGGGGGCTTAGATCACGTCCTCGCCAGCGGTCGCAACGTCAATGTGCTGGTCATGGATACGGAAGTCTATTCCAACACTGGGGGGCAAATGTCGAAGGCGACGCCCCGTGGCGCAGTCGCGAAATTCGCAGCAGGGGGTAAGCCTGCGCCGAAGAAAGATCTCGGCCTCATGGCCATGACCTACGGCAACATTTATGTGGCGAGTGTGGCGATGGGTGCGCGAGATGAACATACCTTACGTGCCTTCATGGAAGCTGAATCCTATGAGGGACCGTCCTTGATCATTGCGTACTCTCACTGCATTGCCCATGGCATCAACATGACGAAAGGCATGGAACAGCAGAAGCTCGCGGTTGAATCCGGTCGCTGGCTCCTGTATCGCTACGATCCCCGGAAGAGTGAGCGAGGCGAAAATCCGCTCATGCTCGATAGCCGGACACCGAAGCGATCGCTCGAAGACGCCATGTACAGTGAAAATCGCTTCAAGATGCTGTTACGCAGCAATCCTGAAGCGGCGAAGACCCTGCTACAACAGGCACGGGAAGACGTATCCACGCGCTGGCACATGTATCATTACCTGGCGGCACGCAATCCTGAAGATGAACCTGAACTACCCAGTAGTTGGGGCTACCGAGTTGGCCATAAACATCCGTCTCACGCAGCCAGCCGTCCATCTTCTAACCCCGACAACACACCTGCTCAGGCAGACAGTACAAGTACGACCCACGCGAATCCAGCAAAACCCACTTCATAACTCGACGCCCCTATCGTCAAACGAATGAATCTTGCTGGACATAAATTTTGCTGGAGATGCAACCTATGGACTTGACAACTCACTACTTGGGATTAACGCTGAAATCTCCCCTCGTCACGGGGGCAGCGGCTCCACTCACCGAAGACATGAGCAACATCCGAGCCCTGGAGGATGCGGGGGCAGCGGCGATCGTTCTCCATTCCTTATTTGAAGAACAAATTCGTCGGGAGCAACTAGAACTCCATCACCATCTGGAGCACGGGACAGAAAGCTTTGCAGAAGCCTTAACGTATTTCCCAGAACCGGACGTATTCCACGTGGGGACTGACGCTTACCTCGACCACATTCGTCAGGCAAGGGAGATGGTGGATATTCCGATCATCGCCAGTTTAAACGGGTTCTCCCTTGGGGGCTGGACGGACTATGCCCGCCAAATGGAATCCGCTGGGGCACAGGCCATTGAACTCAATATTTACTGGGTTCCCACAGATTTCGAGCTTTCGGGAGCTGAGGTCGAACAGCACTATGTCGATGTTTTGCAGGCCGTTAAATCAGCGGTTCACATTCCAGTGGCGGTGAAGCTCAGTCCCTATTTCAGCAACATGGCCTATATGGCGAAACGCTTATGCGACGCTGGAGCCGACGGGCTGGTGTTGTTCAATCGGTTCTATGAACCCGACATCGACATTGAAGAACTCGAAGTGTCGCCCAATCTGATTCTGAGTTCGCCCAGCGATATGCGGCTGCCGCTCAACTGGATTGGTATTTTGTATGGCCGCATTCCCGCCAGCCTGGCGGCAACCTCTGGCATTGGGAAAGCGGAAGATGTGGTGAAGATGCTAATGGCGGGTGCCGACGTGACGATGCTGGTGGCGACTCTGCTGCGTCACGGCATCGGTCACCTCAAGACAATTGAGAACAATCTGATTGCCTGGCTCCAGGAACATGAGTATGACTCGCTTGCGACCCTGCGGGGCAGCATGAGTCAGCGATCGTGTCCTGATCCCAGTGAATTTGAGCGGGTTCAATACATGCGCGCCATTCAGACCTATCATCCGCTGTCCGTGATCTAATGGTGTTTTCCCCAAGGGAGATTGATGAGGTGTGGGGAAAAGTTACGTCAAAAGTGGTGTTGCTGAATGTGGGGATGAATCAGACATTTTTGGATTCACAAATGACCGACTGTAGGGGCGTATGGCCATACGCCCTTACGAAAATCATTCCTCGAATCAGCGACGCCTCAAAAGTTACGTTAAAGAGTTACATCCAAAGTTACGTCAATATTCATCAACGTCTCGTTTCTGATCTAAATTACCGACTCTCATTCAGAAAGGAATTCAACCTATGACCATTGATACAGTTCAAGCGTTAGAAGCATTAGTTGAACGAGTAAAGCAGGCACAAGCAACCTATGCAACATTCTCTCAAGAGAAGGTCGATCAAATCTTCAAGAAAGCCGCATTAGCCGCCAATGCTGCGCGTATTCCTCTCGCAAAGATGGTCGTTGAGGAAACGGGAATGGGGGTTGTTGAAGATAAGGTGATTAAAAATCACTTTGCTTCGGAAATTATCTACAACAAATACAAAAACGCCCGAACGTGCGGGATTATTGAGGAAGATAAATCGTTCGGCATCCAGCGTATTGCCGAACCTGTGGGAATCCTGGCAGGCATTGTGCCGACCACGAATCCCACCTCAACCGCTATCTTTAAAGCCTTAATCGCGTTGAAGACCCGCAACGCGATTATTTTTTCGCCGCATCCTAGGGCGAAACGCTGTACGGTTCAGGCGGCGCGTGTGGTGTTAGAAGCGGCTGTCGCGGCGGGTGCCCCCGAAGATATTATCGGTTGGATTGATGAGCCCTCCGTTCCCCTCTCCCAGGCGCTCATGCAGCACCCCGACATTAGCCTGATCCTGGCGACAGGTGGCCCGTCAATGGTGAAAGCAGCTTATTCGTCTGGGCACCCCTCCCTCGGTGTTGGAGCTGGGAATACCCCTGCGCTCATTGATGAAACAGCCGACATCAAGATGGCGGTGTCGTCGATTCTGCTGAGTAAGACGTTCGACAATGGCATGATTTGCGCCAGTGAGCAGTCGGTCATTGTCATGGATGATATCTACGATACGGTGCGGCAAGAATTCGTGGATCGGGGAGCGTATTTCCTGGATGAGGGCGATCGCCCCAAAATGCGCGAAAAAATCCTGATCAATGGTCGGCTTAATGCAGAAATCGTCGGTCAACCAGTGGCGAAGCTGGCTGAAATTGCAGGTATTTCAGTTCCTGGCAATACGCGTGTTCTTATTGGCGAAGTGACCGACATCAACGAAGAAGAACCCTTTGCCTACGAGAAACTCACACCCGTTTTGGCGATGTATCGGGCAAGTGATTTTCAGGATGCAGTCAGTAAAGCCAAACAGCTGGTCTGCTTTGGTGGACGGGGGCATACCGCCGTGCTCTACACCGATCCAGCCAACGTGGGACACATTCGTACCTTTGAGGACAGCGTCGAAACCGCAAGAGTTCTGATCAACACTCCCTCGTCTCAAGGGGCGATTGGAGATTTGTATAACTTCCGCTTAGATCCGTCATTGACGCTGGGCTGTGGAACCTGGGGCGGCAATTCTGTTAGCCAAAATGTTGAGCCAACCCATCTGCTAAACGTCAAAACCGTTGCAGAGCGGCGAGAAAATATGCTCTGGTTCCGCGTTCCGCCAAAAGTGTATTTCAAATATGGGGCGCTCCCGGTTGCCTTGCAAGACTTGGCTGGCAAACGGCGTGCCATCATTGTGACCGATAAACCGCTCTATGACCTGGGTATGACCGTCAGTCTGCAAGAAGCGCTCAAAGCAGTAGGCATTACCTACGATGTATTTTATGATGTCGAGCCTGATCCCTCCCTGGAAACGGTGCAGCGTGGACTGGCCCGGATGCACTCGTTTAATCCCGATGTGATCATCGCCTTTGGTGGTGGGTCACCGATGGATGCGGCCAAAGTCATGTGGCTGATGTATGAGCATCCCGACATTGAGTTTGAAGGGTTGGCCATGCGATTTATGGATATCCGTAAGCGCGTTTATGACTTACCTTCTTTGGGTGACAAGGCCATCATGGTGGCCATTCCCACAACGTCAGGAACCGGATCAGAAGTGACGCCGTTTGCTGTCGTGACGGATCGTCGAGTCGGCATCAAATACCCTCTAGCCGACTATGCCCTGACGCCGACGATGGCGATCGTTGACCCTGCCCTGGTGCTGAATTTGCCGAAACGGTTGACGGCCTACGGGGGCATTGACGCGTTGACCCATGCGTTAGAAGCCTATGTATCGGTCATGGCCTCTGAATTCACCAATGGAATGGCTCTGGAAGCGATTCAACTGCTGTTTGAATACTTACCTCGGGCCTATCGTTACGGGGCTCAAGACCCGGAGGCGCGGGAGAAGGTACACTATGCGGCGACCATTGCAGGCATGGCCTTTGCGAATAGTTTCCTGGGCATTTGTCACTCCATGGCTCACCAGTTGGGTGGCACTTTCCAGATTCCTCACGGCCTAGCAAATGCGCTGATGATTTCCCATGTCATTCGCTACAACGCCACGGATGCACCCTTTAAGCAAGCCACTTTCTCGCAATACAAGTACCCCAATGCAAAATGGCGCTATGCCAGCATCGCTGAATTTTTGGGCTTGCCCGGCATCAACAATGATGAGAAGGTCGATGCTCTGATTGCAGCGGTGGAAGACTTGAAGCAGCAATTGGATATTCCGCTCTCTATTCGTGATGCCATGTCGGGCACTGAAATTGACTTCTTCTCCAAACTGGATGTACTGGCCGACCAAGCGTTCGATGATCAGTGTACGGTTGCGAATCCTCGCTATCCGCTCATTCGTGATTTGAAGCAGTTGTTGGTGGATGCGTATCGGGGTGAGTCTCCGTTGGCGATCGCCCCCAAATCACCTGTCATTCCCTCCGCGACTCCTGAGCTTCAGCCCGTAGGATAAGTTTCTCTATGAAACACAAAAAGGTGCGGCGGACACTACCCGCCGCACCTTTTTAAGTGCCGTTTTTCCTTGTTTCCAGCGTCTCGCTGGGAATGCCCGCTAGAGCCTCTGGCTCCAATTTGAAAGGAGCACCGCCCACCTAAACCCTACAGCCCAGAC
>JAYKJC010000401.1:0-8755 GCA_035285885.1 Leptolyngbyaceae cyanobacterium
GGACCCGATGGCAAACCTGATGGGGGCGCGACAAAACCCAACTGCTATCACATCGATCAGTTTGAGCAGCTACGACCCGTGGTTTTGAAGGTGATCGAATATTCCCAAGCGATGGGCCTCGACATGATTCAGGGCGACCATGAAGACGCGCCCGGACAGCTCGAACTTAATTTCATGTTTGACGACGCCCTGCGGACTGCTGACCGTCTTACTACCTACCGCCAGATTTGTTCTCAAGTGGCGCGCGAGTTTGGGCTGATTGCGTGCTTCATGTCCAAGCCATTCATGGGGCTTTCCGCAAACGGATGTCACCATAATTTATCGCTGTGGTACGAGGGTGAAGAAGCGGTTAACCGCTTCCACATGGACTCTCTCCCTGGAACTGAAGGGAATTTTACCTATCGGAAAGGTGGCAAGAATACCTTTATGCCTGATCCTTCTTTGAGTAAGACAAAGCCAGGGCCGATTGGACTAAACGCAATCGGGGGCGTGATTGAACACTTGGGCGCACTAACGGCGATCGGCTGTTCTACCGTCAACTCCTACCGACGGTTGTGGGATACCGGACTGTGGGCTCCTGTTTATGCAGATTGGGGATTCCAAAATCGGACGTGTGGATTGCGGGTGTCGGCTCCGGGACGGTTCGAGTACCGCGCGGTCGATTCCATGGTGAATCCTTACTTGATGGCGTCTGCGATTCTCAAGGCTTTTGATGATGGGATTAAGCGCAATCTTGATCCGGGGGAACCTGAGGAGCGAAACCTGTATGAAGCAATGGAAGCAGGAAAGCAGGTGAAGAAACTGCCCATGTCTCTGGGAGAGGCGTTGGTTCGATTGGATGAGGATGACGTGATTAAGTCTGCGATGCCGGGTGAGATGTATCGCGTCTATAGCTGGTACAAGCGCGACGAATGGGAGAAATTCCTCGCGACTGCAACAGATTGGGATGTGGATATGTATATCGACTGTTTACCATAGGGGACTTTCGTAAAAATAAAATACCCGAACTCCTAGCCGAAAACCAAGTTAAGGGGGCGGTTGGCTCTCAGCCAACCGCCCCCTTAATTTGGTCTTTATTTTTTGATAACCCCGAGAGGTTGGAATTTACAGCGCTATGCGCGTTGGTTAAGCACAAAACAGTTATGTGCTTAACGCTGTTGCAAACCGCTCTATCTATCTGAATGCAATGATCCAAGAAAGCTATTTCAAGTCGGTTGCGTCATGCGGCGATCGCCCCCAAGCCCCACCAACCACAGCACTACAATCACCCAATGCAGCATCACCGGAGGCCAGAGAGAACCACTTTGCAAATAAGACACGGTACACACGACTCCCAGCAACCCCGCAAGAGTAAGAAATGATCCGTCAAAGAATGTGTCCCGTCGGGAGGTCATCACCAGGAGGGCGTTGAGCGGATGGGCCAGGATGAAGATGATTAAGCTCCCCACACTCCATAGGGCGATCGCCCCCCAGGATGTTGATGACGAGGGGTGCGGCAGTGGCAGCACTCGAAACAGAATTTCTTCAATCACAGAGGGAAAAATGAAGGCAACGATTGTGTTGGTCAGAATGCGTCTCCAGTCCGTGACCCATTCGACGGTGAGCAGCTTTGTCCAGAATCCCACCGGAAGGGCGATCGCCCCATAGCTGATCAGCAACCCCAGGCAGATCAGCCAGTCTGTAAGTGTGGGAATTGCGGTGAGGGAACGCAGGAGGCGATCGCCCAGGATTGTCCAAATCGGCATACGCAGGTCTGAAACACAACGACATCAGCATACATCACACGGTATAGCCATACGCACTTAGGTCAGGACATTGGAAAAGAGTGTATCCCCCGCGCATCGGGGGATACACTCTCGAACCTAAGCCCGTAGGGCTATAGCGGCTGTATGCAAGGTGGATGTGAAAAGCTCACATAAAGAGTCATTGCGATCGCCACCGCATATCTTTATAGATTGAATAGGATAAGTCAGGCTAACCTGCAAGAATTTGAGGATCGTGAATGGCTGGTGCGGCACACTCTGCCAATGGAAAACATCGCGCCCCGATGAATCGAACGCTGACCTTAAGTGAGGGCGATCGCATCCGGCTTGCGTCTCGCATCATTCAGCCATCTCTGACCCAGCCATTTGCCCAAATTCCCACAGGAACGATTCAAGGGGACTGCTTGGCGATCGCCCCCTTACTGCCTCCCCAATTCGTTGATCTGCTAGTGCTCGACCCCCCCTACAACCTGACGAAGTCCTTTAACGGACGAACGTTCTGCAAAAGCACCGTTGATGATTATTCCACCTGGCTCGATGCCGTCCTCACCGTTCTGAAGCCTCTGCTCAAGCCAACCGCCTCGATCTATATTTGTGGTGATTGGCTGTCATCGGTCTCCATTTTCCAAGTGGCCTCCGCTCATTTCATCGTACGCAACCGCATCACGTGGGAGCGAGAAAAAGGACGCGGCGCAAAGTCAAACTGGAAAAACTCTAGCGAAGACATCTGGTTCTGCACTCAGTCAGAAAACTACACCTTCAATGTGGATGCGGTAAAACTCCGGCGCAAAGTTCTGGCTCCCTATCGCAGAAAAGATGGAACCCCAAAAGACTGGGATGTGACCGATGGGGGCAACTTTCGAGACACCCACCCCTCAAATTTGTGGACAGACATCACCATTCCCTTCTGGTCAATGCCAGAAAACACCGACCACCCGACCCAAAAAAGTGAGAAGCTGATCGCCAAACTCATCCTTGCCAGCACGACGGCAGAGAACGTTGTGCTTGATCCGTTTCTGGGAAGTGGCACCACATCGGTGGTAGCAAAAAAGCTGAATCGCCGCTACCTCGGCATTGAAATCGACCGAGACTATTGCCTGCTTGCAGAAAAACGCCTGGAGCGTGTGGACTCGGATGCAGCTATCCAGGGCTTGTGTGACGGGGTATTTTGGGAACGAAATACCCTGGCTCAGCAACCCAAGTCCTGAAACTGATTTGGATTGTTGTGTTAGTCCGGGCAGAATACCCGGACTAACACAACAATCAGACTCACTTCACTGATGGCGATAGATGCCGATGGTTTTAGCGGGGAGGTCAACGGTCAATCCATTGTCTCCAACTGTAAGAATCGTCGGAGCCTCTATCCCCAACAGTTCTTCTAAAACTGCGCCTGACCCAAGAGCTGCGCGATCGCCCGGTTCTAGAGCGGTATTTGCCTGAATCGGAATGGTGATAGGCCCCGACGGCAACGCACCGTTATTCACCACCACCACCACTCGGTTCTCTCCTAACCCTCGGAAAAAGGCATACACATCGGGGTTCTGGCTCCCGTTTTGTCGCCATAGCTCAGCGTAGTAGCCACTATGAAGGGCTGCATTTTCCTGGCGCACATCAATAAGTTTCTGCACATAGCTGAACGTACCTTGGGGATTGGGCAAAAACTCACCGCTTCCACCACTCCCCGACCGACCTTCTGCCGTCCATGCCCACTCTGGCATGTCTCGACGATTGTCGGGGTCAGCGCCCCCATACATGCCCAACTCATTGCCATAGAACAACTGTGGAATGCCGGGTAAGGAGAACATCGTTCCTAACGCGAGGAAGTAGCGATCGCGAATCTCGGCTTCGGGCACCCCAAATCCAGGTTCGTTTGTAAATCGAGGGATGTCATGATTGTCGATCAGGTTGGTCAACATCAGCGCATCCGATCCAAAAAGGTTCCATGTGGCCTGAGCCGTTTCTGCCACCTGATCCACCGACCCACCCTTGGCAAAGCTCTCGACCATCGCCCGCTGGAGCGGAAAATTGAACGTCGAGTCAAAGCCAGTTTCCAAAAATTGATGGAGGCGTTCAAGAGAGAATTGATCCAGCAGTTCCCCGACCGTAAAGATATCGGGACTCTCCTGGTTGACTAGCGGAATCCAAATATTTCGAAAATAGCTGGCAGGGACGTGTTTGACGGTATCCATGCGAATGCCGTCAAGGTTAAACCGTTCGAGCCAACTCAAACTCTGGCGGGTGGTATAGTCCACCGCGTCTGCATTGCGAAAGTCGAAGTCAGGCAGTCCGGCTAAGTCACAAAACACGTCTGGGTCGCCCAGCAACTCACAAGCAGGTCGCATGGGGTTAAACCACTCTGGCCGCTGTCGAGTCAGCTGAGCGTCATACCCCGTATGGTTGACGACCTGATCCAGAATGAATTTCATGTCGTGGTCGTGCAGCGTCTGAATCATGCGTGCCAGATCAGCTTCAGTTCCCAACTTGGGTTCCACTGCTCCGTCATCGGGAAACGTAAAGTCTGCCCAATAGCCGTGATACCCGCACGAGTCATTGATGACGCCAATTTGCTTATACACAGGGGTTGCCCAAATGGCTGTCACCCCAAGCTCCTGCAAATAGTCCATCCGCTGCTCAATGCCTGCCCAGTCTCCACCATGAAAACGAGTGAGATGTGTCGGATCAAAGCATTCTTCAATGCCTAATCGATCATTCGACGGGTCGCCGTTTTCAAATCGATCCGGAAACACCAGATAAATAACTTGCTGTTGCCACTCAACGGGATTTGCAACAGCTTGGGCTGGATCAGATCCAAGGGTGTGAAGAGTGGTCACAGATACAGCAAACGATGCAGCAAGCGCAGTTGTTAACAGAGCGATCTTAGATGATGGCATAGGGCTCAGAATAGATGAACTAGTCGTTCTGCCAGTCTTCTCGACCCAGGAGATCTCCGACTCGATCTCTCAGCAGATAAGAATGACGCTCAAGCTCATGCTCAACATCTGCCCATTCTCGGGCTGGAATAAATTGACACAAGCAGTAAATGGGTTGATTACGCCCGACCACACCTCGGCTAACTAATTGCCGAACCTCTTCACGAATAAAATCCATCGAATATGCGTGGATTGATTGAACCATGATTCACCCTCGTGTGCACCAATTGCACAGATAAACGATTCACTAAAAAGCAAGCACGCACGAAGACACCGATAGGACAGCGAGTGGAACAGTTATGGGTCTTCAACGTGTATAAAAATTCAGGGGTTCCAGCCGAGCAAGCAGACCTGTAGCTTCGTATACTGAACGTATTTTATTCTTACGCTACTCCGCTCAAAATTATATGAATAAACATTGCAAATGTCACTGTTTTCTAACACACCATTTTCAGGAAGTCATCCATTCATCAAATAGTTCAAATGAATTAATTTGGAACAGTTTTTATGGAGCATTTGCAATGCTTTGGGGCAATGTTTCGAGAGTCTTCTAAGCCAGTTGGTGCAATTTTATAAGTTGAGCTGTTCTTTAAAAGTGATCTTAATGTCTCCTTAATAAAGATTCTTGGGAATTCACCAAATGTTAGGAGACTTAGAGATGAATGAAAACTTGCACTTAAAAAACACTCGTTCAGGACTTAAGCAAGTCCTCCATATTTAGAGCATTTTGGGTGGGTGGTGGCGGGCTGCCTGTATTTAGCGTAGCTGATATGCGAACGGTAAGGGTCTTCTCCACTATTCTCCTCATCTTCCTTAACGCTACAGTGGCCATCAGAGACTCGATATGATGGGTAAATGTTTCGTGGTTAACCGTTGTAATGTCTAATCCTCGTGTGCTGTGCCTTGGCGAACTCTTATTCGACATCATCTCGAATGAACCGGGGGTGCCGTATGAAGAGGTCAAATCCTGGACGTCCTATCCCGGTGGCGCACCTGCTAATGTGGCCTGCGCTCTGGTCAAACTCGGAACGTCGTCTGGATTTGTCGGCTGTGTCGGTTCTGATGAACCTGGAGAAGCCCTGGTATCTCTTCTTGAGAACACGGGGGTGAACACAGCGGGCGTGCAGCGTCATCCTACTGCGCCCACCCGAGAAATTTATGTGGTGCGAACTGAAACGGGCGATCGCCAGTTTGTCGGGTTTGGCGATCGCCAGACCACTGAGTTTGCCGATGCCTTTCTGGCTGATGATGACCTGCCGAGTCCGCTTTTTGAAACGGCAGATTATTTAGTGTTGGGCACCTTAGAAATGGCCTATGAGCTGACCTATCAAGCGATTGAGCGCGCGCTCGATTTCGCCCGTCAGTACTCCATCACCACCGTTCTGGATGTGAATTGGCGACCCATGTTCTGGCAGGATGTTGATCGCGCAAAAGATCTGATTCGCTCTATGTTAAACCGCTTTGATATTCTCAAATTATCGGATGATGAAGCGACGTGGCTATTTGATACCCAAAATCCGGAGGCGATCGCCCATCGATTAGCACCAATCCAACAGGTGATTGTCACAGCGGGTGAGCAGGGGTGTGCCTACACTCTGGCGGGGAACACAGGGAAGGTTCCTGCGTTTGATATTGATGTCGATGAAACCACAGGCTCAGGCGATAGCTTTCTTGCAGGCTTCTTGCACCAGCTCTGTCAACGGGGGCAAGAAAGTCTGCGCCAACCGGACCTTGCCCATGAGATCGTGACCTATGCCAGTGCGGTCGGCGCATTGACCGCCACCCGTCCAGGGGCGATCGCCGCGCAACCCACACGGGCAGAAGTCGAAGCTTTTCTCCATCTCTATCACCAAGACTCGTAGAATCAACGGTAAGAATATCAGTCAGACGATTTGGACGGGCATCGGGGGAAGCATCATGGGAGTTGAAATCGAGCGTAAATTTTTAGTCGTCGGAGAAAGCTGGCGATCGCACGCCATCGGGCGAGGCTACCGTCAGGGCTATATTCAGACGACAGGACTGACCACGGTGCGGATACGGACGGTGGGCGACCAGGGATTCATCACCATCAAAGGCCCCACCCAGGGCATTTCTCGTCCTGAGTTTGAATATCCGATTCCTGTGGCGGACGCGGAGGAGATGCTTGATACCCTGTGCGATCGCCCCCTCATCGAAAAAACGCGCTACGTCGTCGAAGAGAATGGGTTGAAATGGGAAATCGACGAATTTCACGGTGAGAATCAGGGGCTCATTCTGGCCGAAGTGGAACTTACGGATGCTGCGCAGGTGATTCGCAAACCCGACTGGTTAGGAGACGAGGTTTCTGGAGATTCACGCTATTTCAACTCCAACCTGGCTCAAATGCCCTTTACTCACTGGCTGGAATCTGAGGCTTAGAAAAGCTCAGGAAGGCTTAGGAAAGCGTAAATGATGCCTCGTGTTACTCCTGTGATTCAAACGCTTGCGATTCGCATTCTTGGGAGGCAACTTGCGATTCAAGATGAGTGGCGATCGCCGAAACAATGGTCTCCACATCGTGATCAATATTGACAACAATTGCATCTTTGGGTTCTTCCAACGCTTCAAATTGACTCTTGAGCAGTGCGTCAGACATGAAGTGGTCTGTACGGTTACGAAGCCGCTGGCGAATCAGCTCATAGTCTCCCGTGAGATAGACCCACTGCACCTTAGACGGATGCTTCGACATCTGTGGCCCTGCCAGTTGATCCCGATAGGACTGTTTGAGTGCAGAACATGCCAGTACGACGTTTTCATCTGCGGAAATCCAATTCTCAATTGAAGTATGTAATGCCTGTAGCCAGGGTTGGCGATCGCCATCACTGAGAGGAATGCCCTGGCTCATTTTTTGTCGATTGGCGTCAGAATGCCAGTCATCCGCATCGGCAAAGTGATACTCCAGCCGTTGGGCCAACAAACACCCCACCGTTGTCTTACCAGAACCAGAGACTCCCATTAAAAGAATGACCACGTGTCATGTTCTCCTCATTCACCCATCAATCATTTGCTGTCAATCCGTATAAATTTTACGACCTGGCAAAGTTCTCAAATCCATGACGAAAGAATGAAGGCTTTGGGTGCGCGGTTCGTGCTCAAAACCTTCTTTCGCGAACTTTGCCAAGCCGTGTAACTTTCTGGAACCAAAGGCCAGTCGCCTCTAGACATTTGGAGAGACACGGAACCCCACAACCATACCAGCGTCCCGAAGAAGCTAGCGACACCTCTATCGCTGTAGCGATGCTTTTGGAAAAAATTAGAGCGATAACTGCATTAGCGGATAACCGTACAAGCAGTGAAATGAAGATATATCAAGCGGGGATCACAATTTGGATTGGACATAGCATGATAGTCCTGTGAATGTTTCTGAAAATAGTGTTTCAAAACTTTACAATTTAGTTTAATAATATTCATATAAACAAAAAGCCTGGGGTGGCACCAATGGGCACAGACGATAGTTCGGTCACGTATAACCCGACAACACAGCATCATTTCTCGTCGCAGAACAGTCTCATTCAGTTTTTGCGGTGCGATCTCGCCGTCTCAGAAGAGGCGATCGCCATGGCGTTGAAGCGCATTGAACGAGCCGATAATCGGTTGCCGATGGTGCTTTGGCAGTATGGATTCATTACTTTGGAGCAACTTGGCCAAGTATTTGACTGGATGGAAGCAACCTAACGCACTCATCCATCACGCACCTCATCCCAGCTTGGTGCTTGTGTAGATTGTGTCTGAGTTTACTTGTCTGATTTGTCTGATTGATCCGTCAGTTCACCAAAGCTGTTTTGGCCCAAGCCCGTTCATCAGAAATATTTCACTGTAGTCCGTGCCTCAAGGTTCATCAGAGTTCATAGAGAAGATCGCTTCGATCGTTACCCAATAGAGGAGATCTATTCCTCTTGTGGACACAGCGACTCTCAGGGCACACCGTTGAACGGCGATCGCCCCCTTATCCCTGGTTCACCTCTCTCTGCATACAAAGAACCAGAGGGCTAGAGGTACGGTAAGCCACCCCAGCCGCTTCTCATTTGTTTAAGTTTTTTGAAG
>JAYKJC010000402.1:0-3110 GCA_035285885.1 Leptolyngbyaceae cyanobacterium
GGCTGAGCGGAGTCGAAGCCAGCTACTCTATTACAAGTTGATGACAACTTTCCCTTAAATTCGGTTAAATAAAAGACACTGTGTATCAGAACCCTCGTTCTGCCCTTGTGCCCATGACCTTAATGAAACGCCGAGATGTTTTGAGTGGTGTTGCTAGTGGGGCGATCGCCACAACCCTCACTTCCGCTATGACGGCTCCCACCGCTACTGCCACAGCCAATGGAAACACCAATGAAGACACGGCTGCTGAGCCCGATATTGAGTGGCGTATGGCCACTAGTTGGCCTCCTGCGATCGACACACTCTACAGCACTGCTGAGGAAATTGCGGATCGGGTGAGTGCCATGACCCAGGGGCGATTCAAAATTCAGGTATCTGCTGCGGGAGAGCTGGTGCCGGGGTTGCAGGTGTTGGATGCAGTGCAGGAGGGCACGGCCCAGTGTGGCCATTCTGCCGCGTATTACTACATCGGAAAAAGCAAAGCCCTTGCTTTTAGTACCGCTATGCCGTTTGGCCTCACGGCCCGTCAGCAAAATGCCTGGTTCTACCAGGGCGGCGGCATTGACGCCATGAATCAGGTGTACAAAACCTTCAACACGATCGCCTTTCCGGCAGGCAATACGGGGGTGCAAATGGGCGGATGGTTTAAGCGAGAAGTCAACACCCTGGCAGATTTACAGGGTTTGAAAATGCGAACCGCTGGGCTGGGAGGCGAAGTCTTCAGCCGAATGGGGGTGAATGTGCAGGCGTTACCTGCGGGGGAAATCTTGCTGGCTCTGGAGCTGGGCACTATTGATGCGGCGGAGTGGGTCGGCCCCTACGATGATGAAAAACTCGGGCTCCAGGAGACCGCTCCCTATTACTATTACCCCAGTTGGTGGGAACCGGGAGCAAGTCTGGATTTGATGATCAATATTGATGCGTGGAATGAGCTGCCGGAGCGATATCAGCGTGTCCTAGTTGAAGCGGCGGCGGCAGCCAGTACGACCTGTATGGCGAAGTATGATGCCCGCAATCCTCTGGCCTTAGCCCGATTGGTTAAAGGCGGCACAGGGTTGCGCCGATTTAGTGATGAGATTCTGCAAGCGGCTAAACAAGAGTCTGAGGCGTTGTTAGAAGAGTTTGCATCGAGCGATGCCGTCTTTCGTGAGGTGTATACGCCTTGGAAAGCTTTTCGTGCTGAAGTGCAGCAGTGGCACGGCTTGAGTGAGCTTGGGCTGGTGTCGTTTGCCGCACAGTCGTAAGGAAAATTGGGTCGGGGAGGCGTTGCTGAATTTGGGGATGAATCAGAAATTTCTGCCCTACAAATGCCTTACGGTAGGGGCATGGCATTGCCATGCCCCTACGAAAATCATCCCTCGAATCAGCAACGCCGGGTCGGGGAGGACGGGATGGGGCGATCGCCCACCGTAAGCTGGCAGAATGTAAGCTGGCAGAGACAGACTCACCGAAGCCCTCAGGATTGAAGCATGAAAGGAAAAATCGTCAAATCAGCACTCTTACTTGTGTTAACGGGGAAACTATTTATGATGACGGCTAGCGTAGGGGCGTCCGAAAACAGCCTACAGTCAGCAACCGAGTGGCAGACTCCCCCAGAAGAAGTAAGACAGGTGCTCCATGCGCCACCGCTTCCCCAGGTATGGACAGCTCCAACGGGTGAGGTCTTGCTGCTCGTTGATCCAGTCTTGTATCCGCCTCTGGCTGAACTCGCTGCTCCCACTCACAAATTGGCAGGTATTCAGGTCGATCCCGCGACCAACGGTCGTCAGGGTCGATATGGGGGAACGTCGCCTCGCCTCCTTCGGGTTGCAGATGGCGTGACGACACCGATTCATTTACCGACAGACGCAGAGCTTTTGAATGTGCGATGGACAGCGGATGGACAGCGCTTTGCGCTCGTCGTCCGGCATACCGATCATATCGGGCTGTGGGTCGGCCCGGTAGAAGGCGATGTGGCCAAGATTGAAGGACTCGCGCTGAATCCGCTACTGGGCAATGCCGCAAGCTGGCTCCCCGATCAGCAGCGCTTGCTGGTTCGTCGCATCCCCCAACGGGGTCCTGTGCCTGAACCGCCCGTCATTCCGGTCGGGCCAGGAATTCTCGAAAGTATTGGGGGCTCGGCTCGCTCGACCTACGACGCCCGAAATACACTCGAAACGGCCTACGATGAGGCGCTGTTTGAGTATTACACCACTTCGGAGTTGGCCATTGTTGACCCCGAAACTCACTCAATCGAGGTGATGGGCGAACCCGCCCCCTACACGACGGCTCGGTTCTCACCTTCTGGAGACTATCTTCTTGTGGAGTGGTTGGTGGCTCCCTGGTCTCGTGAGGTGGCGTGGTGGCGCTTCGCTAGCGAGGTTGAGGTGTGGAATGCCACGGGCGATCGCATCGCAACCATTGCGTCTTTGCCCGTCGCTGATGAGGTTCCGGTTCGGGGAGTGCCCCTAGGGCCGCGCTCGGTGTCCTGGCGGGCAACAGCTCCTCACACCCTCTTTTGGACGGAGGCGCTAGATGGCGGAGATCCGTCTGCCCAGGTGCCACATCGCGACCAGCTCATGCGTCTAGATGCTCCCTTTACAGCAGACCCCCAGGTCATTTTCAAGGCTGAGCATCGCATTCGATCCGGGTGGGGTTGGAGCGCTGAGGGTGACACGCTCATGCTGATTCAACATGAGCGAGAACGCCGTTGGGTCTATGCCTGGCTCTTGGATGTGGAAGAGGGCACGTCGCGTCTCTGGTTCGACCTGGATGAGAATGATCGCTATGGCAATCCGGGCTATCCTCTGTTTCGTATCTTACCGAATGGTCGGTATGTAATGCACCAGCAGGGCGACGCCGTTTACTTTAGAGGCAGAGGGGCAACGGAAGAGGGCGATCGCCCTTTTCTTGATCTACGACATTTAGAAACTGGAGAAACAGAGCGGCTGTTTCGCAGCGACCCTCATCGCCATGAGAATTTTGTCACCTTCGCAGGTGAGGAGAATCGCTTTGTGTTGCGGTCTGAATCTGCGGTAGAAGTCCCCAACTATTATCTGGTGACTCTGGGCGAAGAGATTGAGGCTCCTGAAGGTGAAGCCAGTCGCACCCTGACGCGAGAACAGTTGACT
>JAYKJC010000403.1:0-4176 GCA_035285885.1 Leptolyngbyaceae cyanobacterium
TGAGCAGGGCGATCGCATCTTGAATTTCAGGATCGGCACCCATCGCCCGCAGAAGGCGCGATCGCAAAATGGCCGTCAGAGTTCTTACTCCAATCCACAATCCAATCACCAGCACCAGCACCTTCAAAAATTCGAGGGTAGAGTAGCTGCGATCGCCCAGCTCAAAAATCGGATTCGTCAAGGTTTCTGACAAAAAACCAACGGTACGATAGCGCCAAAATCGGGTAACGGGGAGTAAGTCTGAAAAGTAGACGAGTGCGCCAATCCACACTCCAATTTGGAGGCAAAACAGAAACGGTTGCAGAATCGTCTTCGTGGCCCAGTGAGACACCCACTTCGGCGTTTTTGCATGACTTTTCTGATTCACGTATCGATTGACTCGGCGTCTGAGCCACTGCACCAGGAGATGGAGAAAAATGGCACTCGCCAGCAGGGCAATGCCAATGGACGTTGCTCGTTGTCGATAGCGAGGCGTGCGCTCTTGCTGAGCCTGGTCAATGGCGGACTGGAGCCGCGCTTCCCACACCTGCGCCTGCTCCATGGGTTGAATGCCAGAGATGAAGTCTCCTTCGGTGACCGTCAGCAAATGTTCACTCGTTCGAGGATTATTTTGAATGCGAACGGTGGTGAGGTCTCCGACCCGCTTGGAGAAAACCTGAATGGGTTCGTCTGGAGGGGTCGTGCGGAGACTACGCTCAATTTTTTCGTTCGTCGTTTCAGCTCGAACCTCGGCTGAGAATCCATCAATGCTGCCGACCCAAAACAACACCCGTCCATCCACCATAATCGGTGCCCGCGTTTCCGCGTCGGAGGTGATGGTTTCTGCCGGGGGTGAGGAGAGTGCAGCGGACGGAGACCCGGTTGGCAAGGAAATGACGCCGATCGCCAGGGTCAGGGAGAGAAAGAAGAAGGCGATCGCCCGTAACCCTGAGCGGGAAATAGGCCAACGAGTCTGAACAGACATTCGAGCAATCGGCTGAACCATAGGGGATGAGAAGCATCAACGCATATGCGTAAGCCTATCAAGCCGCCCTGAAGATGTCATTAGAAATCCCCTGAAGATGTCATTAGAAATCCATAAGAGCGCATAGGCTATAGATGGTGCTGAATGATATTCTGCATGGCTTCGGCCCACCCTTCTGGCCCCGGTTGCTGAGGTCGAAGCAACCGAGCTACACCCGTCACATCAAAGGGGACACGATGGGGATTCGGAATCAGCACCCCAATGTCAGCCACTCGTAGCATGGGCAGATCATTCGGACTGTCCCCCAGCGCCACAACCGTCCACTGAACGTCGGGGAAGGTTTTCTGATAGCGCTCCACCAGCCACTTCAGCGCCGACCCCTTATCCGTGTTTCCCATCACATGCCGAAATCGACCTCCCTGGGTCGTTTGCAGCCCTAAATCCGCCAACTCGTCCACCAGTGTTTGATAGGCCGCCTCACTATCTTCCCAGTACAAGGGTTCAGTGCCCGATCGCTGTTTCGCGGCGATCGCCCCCTCAATCGACAATCCGGTTAGTTCTGCCAACTCTTCAGCCGTCAGGTCAGAAAAGCCCCGAAACGCAAATCCATGCCGTTCTCGTAGGCGAGCCAGAACATCCACGAGCTTCGCGTAGGGCAGGCCAAAAACATTCATCTCCGGCTCAGCCGCATCGTCAGCATGGCCCAGACATCCGGGAGGAATCACCACCGCCGCCCCATTCTCTAGGATGAATGGATCCTCGATGCTCAACTCCTTGCGCAGAACCGTTTGCTCGGCCTGGGTTTTGCTGGAGTTGAAAATAATCGGACAGTGATGGGCTCGAAGCCTATCAATCGCTGGAAGCGCAGCGTCGTAGCGGTAGGTCTGATGGTCGAGGAGGGTTGCATCTAAATCAGTTGCAACCAGCAGTTTTGTCGATTGGGGCACGGACATTGCCATTGTTGAACTCTTTTTTTGTTTTTTTGAACGTTTTAAGACTTTGCAATAACCAAAAGCTTGCCACAGAACTCGACGTTAGAGTGGGAGTCTTGCGGACTGATGATCAGAATTCAGTCTGCACGATATGCGAGACCCCTCCCTCAATCTGTTGAAGGTTCTGCGGCTTCATTCTGTTGCTCAGACTGAACGGTTTGCGTGCAGAACTCACAGTTAGAGTATGGTTTGCATTGCTTTCTCATCACACTTTAGCCTATGAATCGCACTAAATCTGCAACTCCAATTGAACAGTTTTCCAGAAGCGTTAAACCTCTACTCATCTCTGTCTATAACCCATTAGGAATTGATGTCGAAGCATTGTGCGATCGCATCATCGAGCTGATTTCTCCCTACTGGCAGGTCGCCCCGCAAAAATCCAAAAAGCTATGGAGTCAGTCCGACACGTTACTCATCACCTATGGCGACAGCATCCGCCGAGATGGGGACGAAACGCCCCTCCAAACCCTTCATCACTTTCTGAAAGAGTATTTGCAAGACACCATCACCGCCGTTCATATCTTACCCTTCTTCCCCTACAGCTCCGATGATGGGTTTGCGGTGATTGACTATCTCAAGGTGAATCCCGACCTGGGCGATTGGGACGATGTCGGTCGCATTGCCGAGCAATTTGACTTGATGACAGACCTGGTGATTAACCATGTGTCGGGTGAGCATGAATGGGTTCAGCAGTTTAAGCAAAATGAGGCACCCGGACGCGACTACTTCATCACGGTTGATCCAGAAACGGACGTATCGGATGTGGTTCGCCCTCGCAACACGCCGTTGCTCTGTCCCCTAGAAACAACGGCAGGAACCAAACACGTGTGGGCCACCTTCAGCCATGATCAAATCGATACAAACATGGCAAATCCTGATGTCTTACTCGAATTTCTACAGATTATTTTGTACTACCTGAAGAACGGTGCCCGAATTCTGCGACTGGACGCAATCGGGTATCTCTGGAAACAGTTGGGAACCTCCTGCATTCACCTGACTGAAACCCATACGCTCATCAAGGCGATTCGCGAAATTGTGAAGCTGATTCGGCCTGATGCCATCATTGTGACCGAAACCAACGTGCCCAATCGAGAAAACCTAACTTACTTTGGCAATCGCAACGAAGCCCACCTGATCTATAACTTTAGTCTGCCTCCGTTGATTGTCAACGCGCTGTATCAGGAGCGATCGCAACACCTCAAAACCTGGATGATGAGTATGCCCCCGGCTCCCGTCGGTTGCGCCTACCTGAACTTTACCGCCTCCCACGATGGCATTGGCCTACGCCCCGCCGAAGGGCTCCTCGACCCGGCAGAATACGAAACCTTCCTGAAGTGCATTCAGGAATTTGGTGGAGAAATTAGCATGCGAGCCCGTCCCGATGGGTCTGAGAGTCCCTATGAAGCCAACATTGCCTTATTTGATGCCCTCAAAGGCACCGCCAAAGGAGAAGACGAGTTCCAGATTCCTCGGTTCATCTGTTCTCAGGTCATCATGATGTCGCTGGAAGGGATTCCGGCTTTCTATCTGCATAGCTTGTTGGCAACGCCCAATGACTACGATGCGGTGAAGCAAACCGGACGCAAACGCTCGATTAACCGTCATCAGTGGGACTACGACGATCTTGTAACGAAACTCCAAAACGCAGATTCCAACCAAGCCATCGTACTCAAAGAACTCTCCCGCCTGATTCAAATTCGTCGTCAGCAAGCCGCCTTTCATCCCAACGCGACCCAGTACACCCTGCATCTGCAACCCGAACTCTTTGCCTTCTGGCGACAGAGCATGACCCGAGATCAGAGCATCTTCTCCATTCATAACCTCACGTCGCGATCGCAAACCCTAAAACTCCACGAGCTGAACCTGATTGTGACCGATAGCTGGTTTGACCTTATCAGTGAAACCCTAATTGAAGAAGGCACGACCGAGTTTCTGCTAGAGCCCTATCAATCCGCCTGGATCACCAATAAATTCGGTTAAGACCCAGTACACCATGCTCAGCACGTTAAAAAGAGCCGTTGACCTGCTGAACCAGTCACTCTCCTCCCCTTCTCAAGAGAGACACAGCGATCGGTTGTGTATGTCGGCGATCGCCCCCTTTCAATTCGGCAAAGAAGGGCTCCTACAGCCCTGGCTCTACGGGCAGGGAATAGGAGTGACGTTACTGTTGGTGCCATATCGCCCGGTGCGAGAAATCCAGCCTCGGGTACTGTCGAAGAC
>JAYKJC010000404.1:0-9005 GCA_035285885.1 Leptolyngbyaceae cyanobacterium
GAAGCCGTCCTCACCGTTCGTGGCCAAACCTCGTTGGATTTGATGAAAGCGGCCTATCATCTGGGAAATCGTCACGTCGCTGTGGAAGTAAACGCTGACTACTTACGGTTGAGTCCCGATCCAGTTCTTAAAAATATGCTTGTTCAAATGGGATTGACGGTTACGGAGGATGTCCAGCCATTCACCCCCGAAACCGGAGCTTACCATCATCACTAAACGAACTATTCTGAGAAGCAGTAGCACCAAAGAATGGAGCTGTCCTCCTTAATCCCCCCTTGCGAAGAGTGAAAATTCCTGTTCTCCCCCTTGCCAAGGGAGAGTTAGAGGGGGTATCGCGTAAGTCCTAATTCAGTCTATTTCAGGAGATTTCTACCGTTTGGATAACATTGCTCTACTCTATTCCTCTATCAGGACGGATCGAGATGAAGTCAGGCAACGCTCCTTAAGCCTTCTCCATCTGCTGCAATTGACCAGTGCGTCTCTTCCTGTCGGAGCCTACAGCTATTCAGAAGGATTAGAGAGTCTCGTTCAATCGGGGCATCTGACCGATGCAGCCGCCTTGAAGAATTGGCTTCAGAGCGAACTGAAGTGGGGGTCGATTCGCATGGAGGGGGCGATCGCCCTCCGCATCTACCAGGCCGCCATGCAGCTAGATGTGCAGCGAGTCACCTACTGGAATCAGTGGCTCTCCGCCAGTCGAGAAACCGAGGAGCTGCGAGAGCAGAATTGGCAAATGGGTCGAGCCTTGGCCCGATTGTTTGTTCAACTAGAGGCTGACCATCTGGCTCCCGATATCTACCCAATGCTGGGCTTGACTCCTCCAGAAGACCCAAGAACAGAAGTCCCACCAACAGAAGTCCCACCAACAGAAGATAAACGAAAGGCATCACCAGCGCATGCGTCTATTAACTACGTGACGGCCTTTGCCGTTGCCACTGCTCACCATCTCATTCCGATAGAGGATGCACTGCTAGGCTATCTATACAGTTGGGCAAGTAATCTGGTCGGTGTGGGGGTGAAACTCATCCCTTTGGGACAGACCGATGGCCAAACGGTGCTCTGTCAGCTCTACGCCACCATTCAGCAAACGGCAAGCGATGTTATGACTGTCTCGGATGATGATCTGAGTAGCTGCACATGGGGACTGGCGATCGCCAGCATGGCCCACGAAACCTTATATTCTCGTTTGTTTAGAAGTTGATGGAAGCCTGTGATATTGGCGAGGCGATGTTGGTTAGATGATATAGGTTGAGTGAGATTGATTGAGTGAGATTGATTGAGTGAGATTGATTGAGTGAGATTGAAGTATGGGAGTTTTGTTAGCGGTCTTTGATATTCTGCTGATCATTGGGTCTCTTGCCCTTTCGACGGCCTGGAGTCGGCGATCGCCACGCATGAATCCAATAGTGTCTCTTGCCTTTGGTGGGCAAGCATTGCTGCTCCTCGTAGCAGGAGCGATTTTCCTGATCCAGGGATGGCGACTGGATCCATTACTGGCGTTTGCAGCGTTTCTCCTTCACATCATTGTTTTGGCCAGTCTGCTTAAAGACTGGGTCATTTTAACGGTTGTGGGCGATCGCTAAGCATTTTCAACTACCTTCCTTCCCAAACGCTCGATCACTTCCAAACGCTCGATTTTCTCCATCCTATCCTTAACATGCCTTAATCTTTCGCGTCTAAGCACATGTTGATGGCGTGATACTTTACAATCGGTAATGTTGCCCCTTTTGTCAAAAAGCAGATTAACTCAGCCGCCTTGAGTGATTGAGTTTGCTTTGCGTGGATTCTATAGGGCAATATAGGTTCATCTGAATACACTTGAAGGTGGTCACCACGCTGTAGCACTGAAAACTAGAGAGCACATATGAAGAAAGACATCACGCGCTATCGAAACATTGGAATCTTTGCCCACGTGGACGCAGGAAAGACGACCACGACTGAGCGGATTCTGAAGCTGACCGGTCGGATTCACAAAATTGGAGAAGTTCATGAAGGTGCAGCGACCACTGACTTCATGGAACAGGAGCAAGAGCGTGGTATCACGATTCAGTCTGCTGCAACATCCTGCTTTTGGAAAGACCACCAGCTCAACATTATTGACACTCCTGGACACGTCGATTTCACCATTGAGGTATACCGCTCACTGAAGGTACTTGATGGCGGTATTGGTGTGTTCTGTGGCTCGGGTGGCGTTGAACCTCAGTCCGAAACGAACTGGCGCTACGCCAACGACTCCAAAGTCGCACGGATTATCTACGTTAACAAGCTTGACCGTACAGGAGCTGACTTCTACCGCGTTGTCAAACAGGTAGAAGATATCCTCGCCGCGACTCCCCTTGTGATGGTGCTGCCCATTGGGACAGAAACTGAGTTCGTCGGCGTTGTCGATTTGCTCACTCGCAAAGCCTGGGTCTGGGATGATTCCGGTGAGCCCGAAAATTACGAAATTAAAGATGTCCCAGCAGATATGGTCGATGATGTGGAGACCTATCGCGAAGCCCTTGTCGAACTCGCCGTTGAGCAAGACGACGACATGATGGAGAAGTATCTCGAAGGTGAAGAACTCTCCATTGATGAGATCAAAGAGTGTATTCGTAAGGGAACTCGGGAACTGAAGTTCTTCCCGACCTACTGTGGTTCGTCCTTTAAGAACAAAGGAGTTCAGCTCGTTCTTGATGCCGTTGTGGATTATTTGCCGAATCCGACTGAGGTTCCTCCACAGCCAGAAATTGACCTGGAAGGAAATGAAACAGGCGGCTTTGCCATCGTTGATCCTGAGAAGCCGCTCCGAGCACTGGCATTCAAAATTATGGATGACCGCTATGGAGCGCTGACCTTCACTCGCATCTACTCCGGAACACTGGCAAAAGGAGACACTGTTCTCGACACAGCAACGGGCAAGACCGAGCGGATTAGCCGTCTGGTTGAGATGCACGCCGATTCCCGTGAAGAGGTCGAGTCAGCTCAGGCGGGTGACATTGTAGCCCTGCTGGGGATGAAGAACGTCCAAACTGGGCATACTCTCGCGGATCCAAAGAATCCAGCGACGCTGGAGCCGATGGTCTTCCCTGAGCCTGTGATCTCCATCGCCATTAGTCCGAAGAAGAAAGGCGACAACGAGAAAATGGGATTGGCCCTCAGCAAGATGGCGCAAGAAGACCCCTCCTTCTACGTTGAAACGGATCAGGAAAGCGGTGAAACCATCATCAAGGGAATGGGTGAGCTTCACTTGGATATCAAAGTGGACATTCTGAAGCGGACCCATGGCGTTGAAGTCGAAGTTGGAAAGCCTCAGGTTGCCTATCGAGAATCGATCACCAAGGTCTTTACCGATAGCTATACCCATAAGAAGCAGTCCGGTGGTTCGGGACAATATGCCAAGATCGACTATACGATCGAGCCTGGTGAGACGGGGACTGGATTCCTGTTTGAATCTAAGGTGACAGGCGGTAACGTACCTCGTGAATTCTGGCCTGCTGTTCAGAAGGGCTTTGAAACCAGTGTCGACAAGGGACCATTGGCCGGTTTCCCTGTGGTGGACTTGAAGGTGACGCTGTCAGACGGGGGCTTCCACCCTGTTGACTCATCGGCGATCGCCTTTGAAATTGCCGCGAGAGCTGCCTATCGTCAGTCCTTGCCGAAGGCTGGTCCCCAGTTGCTAGAGCCAATCATGAACGTCGATGTCTTCACCCCAGATGACTACATGGGTGATGTCATCGGTGACCTCAACCGTCGTCGTGGCATGATCAAAGCTCAAGAAACTGGAGCCACTGGTGTTCGGATTAAAGCAGATGCGCCACTCAGCGAAATGTTTGGCTACATCGGTGACTTGCGGACAATGACCTCTGGTCGAGGCCAGTTCTCGATGTCCTTTTCACATTACGCACCTTGCCCAAGCAATGTTGCAGAAGAAGTGATTAAGGAAGTCAAAGAGCGTGAAGCAGCGTTAGCGTAAGCCGCTTCAGCCTTGCACGTTTGTTTTAAGACTTGCAAAAAAAGGAGACAGGCTTAGCCTGTCTCCTTTTTTTGAGGACGTTGAGAGTACGTAGACCTCACGCCTAGCAAGAATTCTACTTATAGCTACAACCGGATTAAGTACGACTGTGTGGGGCGCAACGTATGTGTTTGGCGTTCTCTAATTTCTGGTTCCCTGCCTCTGGCAAGGAGCCGCTGCGGGAGCCTCCGGCTCCACACATTTGGGGAGCCAGAAGCTCTCGCGGGCATGCCAAGCGAGACGCTAGGAACAAGAAATACGCTAACGTACGACGTAACGCGCCCCACACAGTCGTACTTAACCAGCGCTCATAGAACTGTAAGAAATTAAAAAGACGGACGCGAGTCACTGCACCTGTCCGTCTTTTTAATCCGTCTTTTCAATCTCAGGGATGACTGATATGCGGCTCAGTCAGTGCTCTTTCAGGAAGCTTTGGAAGAGGGTGCAACATCGCTTTCTTCGTCATCGCTAGACACTTCTGCCGGAAGCTCAAGACAGTACCCTGCGCCATACACTGTTTTGATATAGCGAGGATGTCGCGGCTCCGGTTCTAGCTTTGTGCGCAAGTGCCGCACGTGTACCCGAATGGTTTCAATATCGTCATCTGGATCATATCCCCAAACTTCACGCAGAATATCGCCTGGAGACACCGTTTGCCCGTGACGCTGAAGCAAACAATGAATCAGCTCGAATTCAAGATGAGTCAGCTTGACAGTCTTGTCAAACCAGATGGCCTCTAAACGTTCTGGAATTAGGGTTAAAGGGCCATAATTGAGGATCTCTGAACTTTTTGCAGCCTGCGGAATGCGATCCGTGCGGCGAAGCAGGGCTCTAACTCGCGCCAACATCTCCTCAACTTCAAAGGGCTTCGTCAAGTAATCATCCGCACCAGCATTAAAGCCATCGACTTTATCCTGAGTTTGACCGAGAGCTGTCAACATCAAAATCGGAATATCTGATGTTCGGCTGTCGCGACGGAGCCGCTGACAAACGGTAAACCCATCCACTCGAGGAAGCATCAAGTCGAGCATGATTAAGTCCGGAACGAGCTGGAGAGCCAGGGCTTGCCCCTTGATTCCGTCAGCTGCTTGACTCACGTCATAGCCAGCCATCCCTAAGTTGACAGCGACCAACTCGGAAATAGAAGCATCATCGTCAATAATTAATATCCGGGGCATCACTAAAAGGGTTTAAACAACCAACAACATTTGGAAATGGACTACTTGGAGGAGTGTGAGGACAATAAATTGAGATTTACAACGAACCCTTTACAAATTATAAGCAATGAATACACCTTTCTCTGCCATTCTACGCATCTCTTCACGGATAGAAACGCCTTTTAAGAAAAGAAAGTCATAAAACGCTTGAGAAACCAATCCTGGCCTAGTTCACGCAACAAGTAAAACTGAGAGCAACCACTATCGCGTATGGTTAACATTTGTAGAAGCCAGGAGCAGCACAACCCAACGCTCAATATCCAGGGCTAACCAAGGTTATGTGGATAACCATCAAGAACATGGTGACATGAGTTCTTGTAAATAATTCTTTAGATATATTACAGAACGCTCCCAATCGTTTTGTCTGTCGTAAGAGATACGTTGCTGCGTCAGTAGGAAATCAATCAGTAGGAAGTCAGGAAATCACAATGAGGAGGTCAAAATGTGATTTCTCCATTGCTAAGGCCGATGAGCGTCACGAGTAGAAGGCAGCCGACAAACGTCGCGCCCAAAAGGAGAACGGCAAATAATTCTCCTGAGGAGAGTGGGCGATCGCTCGGATCGAGGTATGCACTGCGCGACGAAAATGATGGGTTGCTTGAACGTTGATTTCTGACTGTGGAAGGCACTTGCATCACCGACACCCGAGAATATCCGTGATTCAGGTCATACAGTTTGCGCTTTTCGGGGTTGCTCAGCGTCGCATAGGCTTGATTAAGCACATGAAACTTCTCCTGGGCGATCGCCACAGGCAAATGGGTCGTGTCGGGGTGATATCGCTTGCTGAGTTCTCGGTAGGCCCGACGAACCTCAATCGGCGATGCCCAGGGAGATACCCCTAATATTGCGTAGTAGGACTGAGACTGCGCAGACAAAACGGGTTCCACTTCCTTATCGACTGTGTTAATCGTTATTTGCTAATCGTTGCTTAGAGTCCATCATATTGTGGTTTCTGGCAATGCTTCGTATCGCAGAAGCCGGATTTGCGCCAATGTGAATACACAGGGAATGACCCGGTAATAGTTTGTGGCGATCGCCCGCCAACCGAGATCCGCAAAGAACCATATCCACAGGGCAGGCCCAACGACGGCCAACACACTCCGGGCTGCACCGTAGCGGGCAGCGGACACGGCCATACCGCGTTTTGCCATTTGTGCAGCAACTCGGCTCTGCCAGTGAGTGGCGATCGCCACTCCACCTTTGACCAGAGTCCGTTGAGCCGCCTGATATGTAGCCGCTTGGATGGCAAACTGCCGCGCAATCTGCTGAAGTAACCAGGGGCGAATCACAGAATTAACCATCACAATGCCGCTACCTTTCAACATCAGTCGAATGGGATCACGCTGAAGAGCAGGAGGTACGGGGTGTGCCAACGAAACGCGTTGTAATGAGTCCGTCACGTTCTTTGTCATCAAGACTCGTTGATTCTCAGGCAATTGATCCCACGCACGCTCAAGGACGTGAAGAAACACCTCAGCTTCAATGTCGAGTGTCGGCATGGAGGGCGTCACGTGAACATTGAGATACCGACACAGTCGCATTAAAATGCTCCGATACCCCACCAGATGAGATTCTCCACGAAGAATCGTCATTCCATCGGCAGCTAAAAATCGAAACCGTTGTTCGATGTCATCTAGCCATTGATGTCGATCCTGACAGCGAACATCAAACGGATCTTTTCCGATGGCGTAGTCAATTGGATTGAATCTTGGGCGAAAGAGGACTTCTGTAAGCACGGTAAGCTCATCATCTGTTGCCAGTTCGAGCCCAGATCTAAACTCATCCATGATGGTTGATATGTGACACTCTAATTACGTTCCATACTTGCGGTCTATTTTACGCGCAAGCTTCTTGTCTGATCCATACGAGTTTTTTGGATGATGGTTTTTGGATGATACTTACACCGACTATGTTTGATGTTGTTGTCGTGGGCGCAGGCTTTGCCGGATTATCATGTGCAAGAGAGTTGCAAGCCTACGGATATTCGGTTGCAGTGTTCGAGAAATCGAGAGGATTAGGTGGACGCGCTGCAACACGGCGCGTCGATCAGCACTGTTTCAACTATGGCGCTCGATACTTTAGTGCAACGGGGGCTGCAACTCAGGCGTTACTTGATGAGCTAACCGATGATTCTAATTGCGAGACGCCAGAATTAGTAAGTTGGCCTCGGGTGCGGATAACGATTGGAGCCGATGGTGCGTTGACCCCTCAATCGGTGTCGGAAGGGTATGTTCCGCGCACGGGGATGACGGCGATCGCCAAATACCTGGCCCAAGATTTAGACATTACTCGGCAATATCGGGTACAAGCCCTTTGCCCTGGTCAGGATGGAAGCTGGGACATTTATGTAGAATCGCAAGCAGACTTCGTTGCCAGAACACGCGCAGTTGTGCTTGCAATTCCGGCTCCCCAAGCCCAACTGCTGCTCACCCCGCTCAAAGATCTGGGCTTGCCCCACGATTTCTTCAATGCCGTTCAATCGGTTGAATTTGATCCCTGTTTTACAGTCATTACGGGCTATTCATCGGAGCAGGTCATCGCTCCATCCACCACAGGGAAACCCATAATTGGGAACTCCATGATTAGTGGACAGGCTGATGAGCTGTGCTTTTCTCAAGACTCAGAAATTCAGTGGGTAGGAGTTGTGCGAGCCAACCCTGTCTGCACGCAGTCAGACCATGAGTCAACCGAAACCGAAACCGATAATTCTACTCAGCCACTCATCCTCGTGACGCAAAGTAGTCCTAGCTTTGCACAAGAGCATATAGAAACAGAAAATCGCCAGTCCGTCGGACAAAAACTGCTGCTGCTCTTAAGCCATCAGCTTCAAAGCTCACAGATATCACATCCCAACTGGATGCAGGTTCATCTGTGGCGGTATGCCCTGTGTCGTCAGCCGATTACATCACCATTTTTGGTTGCTGAAACACCGGGAATCATTGGCTGCTCAGGAGACTGGTGCGGAGGGCATCAGATTGACCATGCCATTGCGTCAGGCATATCTCTGAGTAGAGCGCTACGCGAACATTTGGGCTAGCTCACATTTGGCCTAGCCAATATTCGAACTCGCAATGGCAGGGTCACAACGAAAGCTTTAGTTAAGAGCGGAAACCATTCATTGATGGACAACCTAAGAATCGGCAGCTCCTTGATTCTCGGTCTCTTCTCCGTTGTTTTGATTGTTATTGTCTGATTGCTCGTTGTTGTTATACGAGCGACGACCTCTAAATCGAGAATTAGAACGCTTACGGAATTTTCTAGCGTATGCTTGATTTCGGAGAGCCTTTTCTTTTTTTAGGTTGCGGCGTTTTGCCATTCTTTACCTCATTGAATTGGGTTGGCTGCAATTTAAGAGCAGTCTCCTATTGTACAAAATTTATGCGAACGATCAACCGGGGACTAGTTGTACGCAGCAATTCTCATTTTGAAATACTTCGCGCCCTATCGGCGCTCACTTGTATCAGTTTAGGGGGCAAAACGGTCGCCGCAAGCGACCGTTTTGCCCCCTGAGTTTCAATAATGAAAATTGCTGAGTTGTACGCATTGATGCACGTTGGCTATTTTCTTGAAAGAACAAACCTTAGAAAACGACCCTTAAAAAACGAGCGGTTGGTCGAGCGCTTTTTCTAAGTCTAGCGATGACAATTTTTCATAGGCAGAAGGAATAACATGATTTCCGCGTAAGAACCCTGTATTGGCTCCTGGACAAATGAAATTCAGGGTTTCAGGCGTGAATCGTTCCAAAATGATTTGAGTATGCCGAATTTGCCGGAGCCAGTGAAACGTCTTCGATG
>JAYKJC010000405.1:0-6333 GCA_035285885.1 Leptolyngbyaceae cyanobacterium
ACGAGTCCGACAGTCACCTCATTGTCATTTCCACAATGAATCACCTGCATGGGGCGATCGCCAGAGCCGCACTGGAGGCCGGAAAGCATGTGGTGGTGGAATATCCCCTGGCACTCGATTTGGCTGACGCGACGCAGTTGATTCACCTGGCCAAGAGAAAACAGTTATTCCTTCATGTCGAGCATATTGAGCTGCTGAGCGGCATTCACCAGTCAGTGGTGAATGCGCTGCCGATGATTGGCACCCCGTTCTATGTCCAGTCCAACAGTCTGCGGGCAGAATCTTCCGTTCCTCAAAAATGGTCATACGATCCCAAGCGGGTTGGCTTTCCTCTGATGGGTGCCCTTTCTCGCATTCAACGGCTGGTGACGGTGTTTGGAGAGGTTGAGACGGTGTCGTGTCAGAGTCGCTTTTGGAGCGTTGAGGGGACGATTCATGAACATCCAGATATCGAGATGCCCTACCGCTCTTGCTTATGTTCGGCTCAACTGCGATTTACCAGCGAGGTGATTGCTGATCTCATCTACGGAAAAGGCACGGAGATATGGACGACGGAGCGATCGCTCCACATCCACGGGGAGACAGGCATGATTCAGTTAGACGGAAGCCAGGGGCAACTCATCCAGGCTCACGGGACTCAGGAGTTGACGGTTGCGTCTCGACGGGGACTGTTTGCCAAAGACAGTCGCATGGTGTTAGACGCGCTGACCGAGGGAACTCCCATGTATGTAACTCCAGAGCAAAGCCTCTATGCGCTTTGCGTGGCAGACGCGGCACGCCGTTCAGCTTTAACCGGAAGCGTTGTTCCGGTCGAGCGTCCAGACAAAGACACCCTCATGCCTGTGTGAGAGGTGTCTTGGAGGGGATGATGGATTGAATCGCTTCAACCTGCCGATGATACTCGTCATCTGCAAGTGCGGGCGTGGCCGACGATGCTCTGGTGCTATTCTCCTGCCCCAACGCCAAATCAATCCAGGACTTGCAGCCTTTGTAAGCATCGTCGAATGGGAGGGTGATGGGTTCAGTCAGACGATACACCCTCAGCAGCAGAATATAGAGGGGCGATCGCACCTTCCATCGAAACCGCTCGTAGGCAAAGTCCTGAGACCAGATGTGAAAGGGATAGAGCGCATCCACAGTTTCAGCATCCGTAACTTCGAACAGGTGAGTAATGTCTGCCCAGGCTCGAAGCTCCACTGAGTCCGGATGCCAACCGGGCTCAACAGGCTGAACCTGTCGGGCATAGTCCGGCTTCAGCAGATTCGGCTTCTGGTGCTCATAGGTGGGATACAGCCACACCCGTCGATGAGGAACGTCAAACCGCCCCTGGGTTTCACGAATCCCCCCCTTGCGCATCAGTAGAATAGTCTCGCCCTGCGCCAGGGCATTAACCGCAACATTCCACTCTTTTAATGCATGGTTCATCGACAGTTCGGATCAAGTGCTGGTGTCAACGGTGAGCTAGAAACGCTCATCAGGGTTTTCGTCCAGGTATTTCGCAACAGTCTGCACATCTTTGTCGCCTCGTCCTGACGAATTGATGACAATGCGCGGACTGCCTGAGAGCTGCGGACACAGCGTGTCCAGATACGCAAAGGCATGAGCCGTTTCGAGGGCGGGAATGATTCCTTCTAAGCGAGAAACCCGTTGGAAAGCGGCGATCGCCTCTTTATCCGTAACGCTGTAGTACTCAGCCCGCTTCGTACTCATCAAATAGCTGTGTTCTGGGCCAACCCCCGGATAATCTAATCCAGCGCTGATCGAGTGCGCTTCAATCACCTGACCGTCAGCATCCTGCAATAAATAGCTCATCGCTCCATGCAGCACACCCACACGGCCATAGGTCAACGTCGCCGCATGTTTATCCGTTGTTACCCCTTCTCCCGCAGCTTCCACTCCGATGAGGCGAACGGAGGATTCCTCAACAAACTCATGGAACAGACCCATCGCATTCGACCCACCGCCTACGCAAGCTAGAAGAATATCCGGCAGTCCGCCCCACTTTTCGTGACACTGAGTTCGAGTCTCCTTGCCGATGATGGCGTGAAAATCGCGCACCATCATCGGGTAAGGATGTGGCCCCGCAACAGAACCCAAGATGTAGTGAGTGTTCTCCACATTCGTCACCCAGTCACGGATGGCTTCCGACGTTGCATCCTTCAACGTTCCGGTTCCCGCTGCAACAGGGCGAACTTCCGCTCCCATTAAGCGCATCCGGAAGACATTCAGAGATTGACGCTCCATGTCTTGAACGCCCATATAAATGACGCACTCCAGCCCAAATCGAGCACTGACCGTTGCCGTGGCAACTCCATGCTGTCCGGCTCCGGTTTCAGCAATAATGCGCTCTTTCCCCATGCGCTTCGCCAAGAGGACTTGACCGAGGGCGTTATTAATTTTGTGAGCCCCAGTATGGTTCAGGTCTTCTCGTTTCAGATAAATCTGTGGCCCCGTTCCGTCTGGACGCGCATAGTGTTGAGTGAGGCGTTCAGCGAAATAGAGGGGATTGGGGCGACCCACATAGTCTCCCAGGAGTGTGTCCAGTTCTTGCTGGAACTCCGCATCGTCGCGATATCGGTAGAAGGCTTGCTCCAACTCGGCGAGGGCAGGCATCAACGTTTCTGGGACATACTTGCCGCCAAATTGACCGAAACGACCGAGTGTATCTGGGCGTTGTGCCGCCGAAAAGGACGGGGCGGAGGTGCTGGATGCAATGCTTGGGGATAGAGGTGTTTGTGTCACAGAATCCTTCTAGAGCGCAATAAACGGACTAAAATAGCTTTCGACAGTTGCGTTTTGCTTGCCGATAAACATATGCAATTATATCGGAATCCAAGGGATTGCTGATTCATAGGCTGATTTAAGAGCTAAGTTTGCGGAGGATAACTATGGCAGCAGCTAAACGCAAAGATAAATCAGGTGGAAAGGGCGATCGCACGGTTTACTCAGAATTTGGGTCTAGCCAAAACGCTGCTTTTCAAAGAGCGGTTCCTGACTTGCCTCCCAATCAACAAGACCTCCGCATTCAGGCGTCGCGCAAAGGTCGGGGGGGCAAAACCGTCACTGTCATCTCGGGATTTCAGTCCAGCCCAGAAAAACTGGCGGATCTAGCGAAAAAATTGAAGGCTCAGTGCGGCACGGGCGGCACGGTTAAAGATGGCGACATTGAAATTCAAGGCGATCACACACAAAAACTGCTTCAACTTCTTCTTGAGAACGGATATAAGGCTAAAATCAGTGGCGGCAAGTAGCGTGGTTTCACAGAAGAGAATCAGAAGTGAGCGTCGGCAATCACAAATTCTTGAACTGCATCAGTAGCATCAGTCACTTCACAACTCACAGATTGAAATTTCACATCATTGACATAGAAAAAGTTAACGATACGTTATAAGCTGATTAGTAATATCAATTAGGTATTTTTGCTCATCACTTTGTTTTCGGCGGCAGATTTTTAAGAACCTGGAACCTCGTGAACAGATCTCTATCTCTGGCGTGCCACTGATTGTGCAAGCAGTCTTGCTCATGCTGCACCCTAGTGGGAAGATGAATGGTGACTGATTTGGAAGTCTTATTGATATTTGATTCAGGCAGCAATCATTTTTAGTGCTCAATATCCTAGATGATTGCCCTCGAATATTGCCCAACTCGTTTACATCTCAACTAATATCCGCAATCCGTCGTTCAAAAGTAACTGAGAAACCATATGGCTGTTGTATCCCAATCTCTTGATGAGCTTTGCATTAATTCGATTCGTTTTCTAGCAATTGATGCCGTTGAGAAGGCAAAGTCTGGTCACCCTGGCCTTCCCATGGGGGCTGCTCCAATGGCATACGTTCTTTGGAATCAGTTCATGCGAGTCAATCCAAAGAACCCAAAGTGGTTTAATCGCGATCGCTTCGTGCTGTCCGCAGGTCACGGCTGTATGTTGCAGTACGCGCTCATGTATTTGTCGGGGTATGACAGCGTTCCACTCGATGAAATCAAGAATTTCCGTCAATGGGGGTCTATGACTCCTGGGCACCCTGAAAACTTTGAGACTCCCGGTGTCGAAGTCACCACAGGACCGCTCGGGCAAGGGATTGCTAATGCGGTCGGTTTGGCAATGGCAGAAGCTCACCTCGCCGCTCGCTTCAACAAGCCAGACTGTACCCTTGTTGATCACTACACGTACGTCATCTTGGGCGATGGCTGCAACATGGAAGGGGTATCCGGTGAAGCTTGCTCGTTGGCAGGTCACCTGGGACTTGGAAAGTTAATTGCCCTGTACGACGATAACCACATTTCAATCGACGGTTCGACTGATATTTCATTTACTGAAGATGTGTCGAAGCGTTTTGAAGCGTATGGATGGCATGTTCTCCATGTTCCCGATGGAAACACAGACCTGGATGGAATTAAGAAAGCCATTGAAGAAGCGAAGTCCGTTACCGACAAGCCGACGATGATCAAGGTGACGACAACGATTGGCTACGGATCGCCGAACAAGAGCGGAACCGCAGGCGTTCACGGTGCAGCGCTGGGCACTGAAGAAATTGAAGTGACGCGCAAAGCCTTGAACTGGGACTATGAGCCCTTTGTGATTCCTGACGATGCGCTGGCTCACTTCCGCAAAGCCGTTGAGCGTGGGGCAAGCTACGAGGCTGAGTGGAACGAAGCTTTGGCCATGTACAAGACAAAGTATGCGGCAGAAGCGACAGAGTTTGAGCGGATGCTGAGCGGAGAACTTCCCGAAGGCTGGGCCGATGCACTGCCGTCTTATGATGCAGAAGGTAAGGCTCTTGCGACCCGTAAGCATTCTGAGATTACGTTGAATGCTCTAGCTCCGGTGCTGCCTGAATTGATTGGTGGATCGGCTGACCTGACTCACTCCAACTTGACTGAGTTGAAGAACTCCGGCGATTTCCTCAAGGGACAATATGAAAACCGCAACCTTCGCTTTGGGGTGCGCGAGCACGGCATGGGCGCTATTTGTAATGGAATTGCCCTGCACAACTCTGGATTGATTCCCTATTGTGCGACGTTCCTGGTATTCGCTGACTACATGCGGGCAGCGATTCGTGTGGCGGCACTTTCCCAAGCTGGAGTTATCTACGTGATGACACACGACTCCATCGGCCTAGGCGAAGATGGGCCAACTCACCAGCCTGTGGAAACTCTGGCATCCCTTCGTGCTATTCCTAACTTGACGGTGATTCGTCCTGCCAATGGGGATGAGGTGTCGGGTGCGTATAAGGTGGCGATCGCCAACCGCAACTCTCCAACTCTGATTGCATTCTCTCGTCAAGGGTTGCCCAACTACAACGAAACGTCGATTGAAGGAACAGAGAAGGGCGCTTACATCATCACTGACTGTGAGGGAACGCCTGACATCATCTTGATTGGAACAGGCAGTGAGCTTCAGCTCTGTGTGGACGCTGGAAAGCAGTTGACTGCTGAAGGCACAAAGGTTCGGGTAGTGTCTATGCCATCGTGGGAGCTATTTGATGCCCAAGACGAAGCCTACCGTGAGTCTGTTCTGCCCAAGGCTGTGAAGAAGCGGGTTTCTGTTGAAGCCGCCATCAGCATGGGCTGGTGTCGATATGTCGGGTCAGAAGGCGCAAGCGTGAGCATTGAGCGCTTTGGGGCATCGGCTCCTGGTGGCACCTGTCTTGAGAAGTTTGGGTTCACCGTTGAGAACGTCGTGGCTACGGCTAAGAAAGTGCTTGGCTAGAGCAGTACATTGGACTGATTCCATCGACAACACGGGATGATCTAGCGAGGGGAAGCATCTGTTACGGGGTGCTTCCCCTCGTTAATGATTACACTGAAGACTCCAGCAGCGTAATAAAGAAGAGCGGCCCACCGATGTCCTGAGCAATTCCTGCTTCAATTTGCTCGCTCGAATAGGCGACTGTTTCCTGCAATGAACTCAGGTCAATGATGTCTCGTCGCTGAAGCCGATACAGAGCTTGATCGACGTCATCTCGCATCAGGGGCGGCTGGAGGCTTTGTCGTAAATGAAAAATGGGGAGGTAGTTGCCCGTACCCAGCTCATGATCGAGCGTGCGAATCATTTGAAGAATGTCATCATCCTTGGGTGGGGTTGACTTTTTCCATCGCAACGTTTGAATGGTCGATTGGTCATCCGGTTCTGAGGATTGAGTAAATGCTCGTCGCAGAAAGCCCAGATAGTTCGACAGGAGATTAAGGCTAATGGTCGGATTGCCCTGGGGCTCACATTCATACTGCAAGAACACCCGTCCCGATGGCGTCAGCCAAACATCTTGAATGCGGGTTTCAGCTTGAATTAACCCCCGTTCAGACAGAGATTTTAAGATGGCCTGGCGATCGCCA
>JAYKJC010000406.1:0-16961 GCA_035285885.1 Leptolyngbyaceae cyanobacterium
TTCGTCTGCTGTGCGGTGATAGACGACGGGACCCAAAAGCGTGTCTAAATCTTCGTGACGACCGTCGGTTCGGTCGGGTGTGGCAGTCAATCCCAGTCGGTAGGGGGCGATCGCATATTCTGCAATCACCCGATTAAAGTCGCTAGGCAGATGATGACACTCATCACACACCAGCAGTCCATAGCGATTACCAATGGTTTCTGCATGGATGGCCGCACTGTCATAGGTTGCAACCAGAATGGGAGTGCGATCGTGCGATCCGCCTCCAAGAACTCCAATCTCAACATCGGGAAACGCGGTTTTCAGGTGAGCATACCACTGGTGCATCAGGTCAAGGGTCGGTACGGTGATCAGCGTACTCCGAAGAATGGCCTGCATTACCAATTGAGCCAGATAGGTCTTGCCCGCAGCGGTGGGTAAAACAACCACGCCCCGCCGCCCCGCCGCTATCCATGCATCCAGAGCCTCCTGTTGATGCGGGTAGGGATGCATGGTCAGACTTGGCGTGAGCGTGAGAGGGTCAAATGCCCTTGCATCATCTTCGAACGAACTCGACTCAGCCCGCAGCACATCAACCAGCTTTCGGTAGTGGATGGCCGGAACGCGAAATCGTTCAATCCGGTCGTCCCAGGTTGCATATTCAATCCATCGCTTTCCACGGGGCGGAGGATGCAAAATGAGAGTTCCCCGATCAAACTTCAGCTTGGGAGTACGAGCCATCAATGATCACCGCTGATTCTGAAGCATTCAGTTGTCCGGGCTAATGTACCAGAACTATGTGTCATTAGTATGAGAATCGACTGGTGACCCGTCCCATAATCTTATGACGAGGCACAGCCCCAAAACTGCGACTATCGGTGCTTTCAGTTGAGTTGTCTCCGATAAGAATACAATCCCCTGAATCTAAGACCGCAACCACCCGTTTAATCAACCGATACCCTGGAAGCGTTGGGTGTTCTGCAACGACAATGTCTCCGGGCTCTGGGCTGTGGTGGAGATAGGCAAACGGATCAATCAAGACCTCTTCCCCCTCCCTTAGTAACGGAGCCATGGATTGCCCACTCACTCTGAATCGGCGACGTTTGCGCCTCACCCAACTCATTAATTCATCAAAATCAGCATTTTCAAGGGCTGTAAACTGACCCATTACGTTAATACGTACCATTCTTTCACGCTCTGTAATCAAGACCAGTATTGATAGTGAGGTGCTGCCTTAAGGAGCTACACCCTGAATGTTGGCTATTAGTATGTCGGCTATTAGTATGTCAGCCATTGGTATCTCGGCTATTGGCATCTGGGCATTGGTGTGAAGGTAGGGCGATCGCCCAAACCCCGCTTTTTCATGTTTCCTCTTCAATCCGTAAAATCACCAAGAGGTGACTACAGTGATTCTACGAAATCTTATCAAGGTGTGGAATAAGGGACTCACCCCCAAAAGGTAGAGAATCTGAAGCCATTGAAAAACCTGAAGGCATGGAAATGGGGCGTTAAAAACGCCCCATTCACTCATCAACAATTGCTTTTCAGCAGGTCACATCAAAGCAAACTGCCTGATGAAAGCACTTAGCTTGCCTTGTAGAAAGTCACATCGCGCTCTTTAGTGGCCCAGAAAATCTGGTGAATTTTCTCAATAGCGGCCATAAGCTCGTGAGCATGTTCTAAGCTGACTTCAACCTTACATGCAGAGCACAGCTTAGCGGCTTTCCAGAATGTGTCATGCAAATCAGGGTACTTTTCTAAATGAACAGGCTTGAAGTAGTCCGTCCATAGAACGAGAATTTCGTCTTTTGCGAGTTGCGCCTGCTCTTCTTTAATCGCAACAAAGCGGGAGAAAGTGTTGGCTTTCTCAACGCTGTCGGGCGCACCTAAATCGATAAGCTTTTTGGTCATTGAAACAACTGCTTCGGCAGCAATGCGAGCAGATGCTGGATCATAGACACCGCAAGGGCCATCGCAGTGTGCATGAACCTCTTCAGCAGGAAACCAGTTCTTAATTGTAGAAGTAATAATCTTGAGCATAATTCCTATTGGATTCGGGCTCGTGAACAACAAATTTTAATCAATGAGAGTGGAAGGGCCAAAAAGCCTCTTGTTCATCACTCGATAGCCATTGAAGAATGCATCCAAATCTCTCGTAACTTGGGAGTCGTAACCATCCCCTTGAGAAAGCTGTCCCATCAGGAAAACTACGATTGCCAAGTGGATTCGGCTTAGATGCTTAGAGAGGCAGTGAAAGCAGCACATCCAACACAGAGAGTGGAATATGCTTATTTCACGTAATTCTCCATGTAGATTCTATATCAAAAAAACGGTCATGATCGGCACGAACTCAAAACTCCCATAAAAGATGCCCTTCATTTCATCGATGGCCCTTGAGATACACGACCTGACAACCGTCTCCAATCGCCACGAGGGAAGGAGGATTTCGGGCAATTTTTTTGCGCACGTCCCCTGCGTATCTTCTCCTACATATCTTAAGGGTCGAGAGGAGCCGCACTGGGAAGAGTTTCAGCGTCTTCAACAGAAGGTCGAGTTTGACGAGGTGCGGCTTGAGGGCTAGGAATGCCTTCACGGGCAATTAAGAACTCAATTACAGACTTAACAACGGGAGCTGCGACGGTCGAACCGAACAGGTTGCTTCCTTTGGGTTCATCAATGATCGTCAACACGACATATTTTGGATCTTCCACTGGGAAAATTCCGACAAAGCTGGTGGTTTTAGCTGATTCGTCATATCCTCCGCGACGACTGGCTTTTTGGGCTGTACCCGTTTTTCCCGCGATGCGATAGTTTTCAATCTGAGCCGATCGCCCAGTCCCTTCCTTGACCACGGCTTCCATCATTTCTAGCACTTGCTGCGCCGTTTCCTGCTTAAAGATAGTACGTGGCTTTGGCTGAGGAGGTTGCCAATACATTTCGCCAGTGCTGTCTAAGAATCCCTGGGTGACGTGGGGAGTCACAAGCTTTCCACCATTGGCGATCGCCGCTTGCATCTGAAGCAGATGAATAGGGGTAACGGATAGCCCTTGACCGAAAGAGGCCGTTGCTGATTCAACATAACCTCGGGTGAAGTCATCAAAGCTTTTGAGATTGCCAACGCCTTCGACCGGAAGATCGATGCCACTCTGGCGCTCGACTCCCAGACGTTCGAGCCATCGGTAATACACCGCAGAGGAAAGGCGCTGCATGATCTGAATCATGCCAACGTTACTGGACTGCTTCAAGATGTCGGTGACATCGACCTGTCCGTGTCCCCCATATTCATCAAAGTCAGAGTTTTTGATGACCCACTCACCCACTTGGATGAACCCGCCGTCATAGAAAGTGTCGTTGACTTGAACAGCCTCATTATCGAGGGCGATCGCCAAATTAATCGGCTTAAACGTCGATCCCGGTTCCAGTGCGTCACTGACGGCCCAGTTGCGAAAGGTCTCCTGATCCGCATCGTAGTAGGTGTTGGGATCAAATGAAGGCTCCGTGACCATCGCGGCAATGGCTCCATCGTTGACGTTCATCACAATAACGGTGCCCCTATTCGTATCGTATTGGGCAAGTTGAGCCATTAATCGCTCGTGGGCCATTTGTTGCAGATGGCTGTCAATTGTTAACTGGAGGGTTAACTGCTCTTCGTGAATCCGCTCTGGAGAAAGGCTGTTAGGCAACACATCCCCATATCCTGTCCGCACCACGTCGAAGGATTCTCGTGCGCCGACTAAACGGTCGTTGTAGGTGGCTTCTACGCCAATTTGGCCTTCCTGGTCAAGATTGACATAGCCAATGAGATGGGCAAAAACACTGGAATAGGGATAATACCGTCTTTGCTGAGGCTCAAGGTCAACCCCGTTGAGCTTCAGCTTTTGAATATCTTCCGCAACCGACGGATCGACGCGAGCCGCGAGTCGAATCCCCGTTTCTGATTGACTGAGGCGATAGAGCAATTCTCCAATCGGTAAATCTAAAATTGGGGCTAGTTTGAGGGCGACCTGATCGGAGCTTTCTGAAAACAAAGCTGGGTGAACGTAAACGTCGTAGACTGGCTGATCGAGAGCCAGAACGGCCCCATTTCGGTCTGTAATCGTATGTCGGGGCACAAACGACCGAACGGTTCCACTTTGTTGTTCTCGGGCAATGCGAAGCAGGCGATCGCCCTCAATAATTTGAAGGCGGAATAAATTAGCGGTCAATCCCACTAAGCCCAGCATGAAGATCAGCCACACCATAACAAGACGACCCCGAATATCGGGTGCCGTCCAAGTGGATAAACGAACCACACGCCGACGGCTAGGTGACTGTAACCGTCGTCTGGATTGATCTCGAAATCGCCGCTTAGAAGAAATAGACACGCTTTAAAATATGAACAAACGTCTTCTCAGCCTTAAGTACCTCGATCCGTGTAAAAACCAAGTTCAAGATGCTCTTAGTTTTTACAGTTAGGTGTGATCACTCGTTGTGACCCCTTACTTAGTAACCCTAGAAATTGAAAATAGCTACTCTTGCGACTCAGAGTTAATTATTCCTTACTTAGCCTTTCTCAAGCGACGCCTATCGGAGATAGCCTCAGGGAGACTCGTGCTGCATATCGAGTTGCAGAATCAATATCCCCGAACCGGACGGATGGGCTGTGACTGCGCGGGACGCCCCTCTTCGGCATCAACGACAGGAGGACGGGGCGGAGCTGCTGTAAGCGGTAAAATACTCCCAAGTCCCGGCAGATAGTGTGCGTCCGCTCTCTGAGCAGCATCCTTGGCTAGTCCTTCAGTCATATTGCGCATTCCTTTGTCGGCTTCGCGCAACTCCGTCAACTCTCGGTATAGCGTCGAGCCCTTTTCTTCGAGGGAGACAGTCCAGCCATACACAGCAAACATCGCAAGAAACAGAGCAGCCGTGATGGACGACGATCCCCACTTGAGAACGCCGACACTGAACTTAAATCGCCGAGCTTTAACCGTCCGTTTTTTTGTGCGCGTTAATGAGACCGGTGCTGATGAAGGGGCCGACACCGCAGAGGATGACGCCGACACGGGCACTGGAGTGGTAACCACGGGTTGAATCACTCGTGGCTGCACAGAAGCCGCTATTGGTGCTGGAGAAGCCGATCGAATGACGGCTTCGGAATGTCTCGATCCTTGATGGAAAGGAAGTGTGGACTCCGGTTGCTGCGACCCATGAGAAGAAAGAAGAGGTGTGGCGTCGCGTCTGTGATGGCCTGGACTTGGAGGTAGCTGAACATTGAGCGCAGTCAACTGACCACTACTGACCGTTAAGGGTGAGCGATCGCCCGACCTTGTTGAAATTTCGAGTGAGCCTGCACTCGTAGGCGGAGTTACAAAGGCAAAGCTAACAGGACGCGGTGTAGCGTCTTTAAACCTCGTAGGGGCATTTTGATCAGCGCTCATGCTCACTCTCTTCATAGAAGTACACACGCACTTATTTCAGCGTTTCTTCACTATAGCTTTCACACCCTAATAATCCAAATCCGCACAGCATTTGACAGTCTTTTGACAGTATTTTTAACAGTGCTTCTTACAGTGTTTTTTGAATTGCTGTCGATTGCGTCATCCTAATCATATCCGCAACTTCAAAAATCAGAGAATTCCGACCCACCTTCCTGATGAATCAGATGTTCTGCAAAGGCGATCGCTTCCTGGGCGGTGTGAATGGAACCCTCAGCCTGAGCCCCTTCAATGTGCGACAGAAGTGAACCGACTTTAGGTCCGGGGGAGAGTTTCAGGTGAGCCATTAACTCTCGGCCTGTAATCAGAGGCTGAGGGTGAGCAACCGGATCATCGGGGGTAAGGTATTTGGTGATGAGCGAGGACACGCCATCAACCGACAGTCCGTGGGCGATCGCCAGTGCCGCGATCGATGGGAAGAGGTCGCCCAGCTCCTTGAACAGGAAAAATTGTTCTCGTCGAGATAGATGGGCGATCGCCTGTGATTGAACCAGGGGAAGGTGATGTAGCACGAGCAGCACAGATTGAATTTCCAATCGACTGCATTTGAGTTGTCTCAGTTCGGCCTCTGCGCCTTGCTTCTCGTTGTCTACTAAACAGGCAAGCTTGGCGACTTTCAGCCAACTCCGCCCGCCGCCCGCCGCATGGTGCTGATCGCGAGGCCATTGATGCAAGACCTGCTTAAGTTCTGGCCAAATCGCCACCAGTTGATCGACGGCATGGTCAATGGCCTGCACCCGCTGAATGGATGCAACCGATGCGTGAGGCAACCAGATACACAGCAATTGATTCTCAAAGATGCGAAACAGTTGCTGTGTGCCAGAAGCGTGAGACAGGAGGTAGCTCAATTCGTTGTAGATACGTTCTGGAGCGACGTGTTGAAGCAGCCTCGCCAGTGATTGAATCGTGTGATCGGTTTCTGGATCAAGGTAAAAGTTAAGCTGGGCGGCCTGTCGATAGGCTCTGAGCAGCCGCAGGGGGTCTTCTTCTAAATTTTCAGGACTGATCATGCGAATGAGGTTCTGCCGCAAATCCTCTTGTCCATCCAGGGGATCGACGACCGTATGCGTATGGGGATGATAGGCGATCGCATTGATCGTAAAGTCTCGCCGATACAAATCCGTTTTCAGGCTGTCCCCCACCTGCTGAGCAAAATCAACTGTTACATCATCAAACACGACCCGTGCAATCTGATGCTCCTGGTCTAACACCACAAACCCTGCCCGATAGTGTCGGGCGATCGCCCGAGCCGTTTCAATGGCCTGGGCAGGCAGCACAAAATCTAGATCCAGATGCGATGACACCCGCTGCAACAACCCATCACGAACACTGCCGCCAACCAAATACGCTGTCTCTGGGAGCCATTCAAGCGCAAATGGCCAAGACTGAGGAGAAAGGGCTCGCGATAAATTTACGGGGTGAGTCAAGACATGGGACGTAGACGAAAGATTCAATGGCTTAAAGGTTTCTCTGAATAAATTTTGACCGTGGGTATGGAGTCGAACTAGAAGGGGCGATCGCCCAAAGCAAGCGAATTGATTAAGCGATGAGAATCAAGCGATGAGAATCAAGCGATGAAATCAATGCGATTACTTTCAGCGGGATCATGTGGCAGGATCACTTTCAATAGAAACGTTCAATGGGAATGATAGAACAGCCAGAGCTTCTTGAAGAATGCCCTTTTCTATTCTGACTGATTGACCCAGATGACGACTATTCCACATGAGTTAAACGAATGATTACTTTACCATTCAGTTATCCTATCTGTCAGAAAATAGAGCGCTTTGCAATCGCATCACGTACAGCACATGTGCTTAATCAACTTGCACACCGCTGTACGAACGCCGACTGTCTCTTATCCCAACTCTCTTAACTCTCCGCGCATGACCTCTCACAGTGCTTCGTGCATTACACTGGATAGCGCGCCTACAATACGAGGGATTCCTGATTCGAGGGATGATTTTCGTTGGGGCAATAGCCTTGCGGCATGGCTTCTTTAAGGCATGTGTAGGTTGCAACTAGAAGGGTCGTGTAAAGCGCACTGTGCTTCACACAACCGTACTTATTCAAGGCGCATAGCGCTGTGGTTTTGATTATTCATGAGTGGTTCCACCGACGATCGCCAATTTGATGCTTCTGCTCCTGATCCAGATGATTCATCCTCTGGCCAGAGTGACGCAGTTCATCCCGCTTCATCCCGATCGATGAACAATGCGACGAGCAATGCGACGAATAGTGATGAGGCGTGGGCAGAAGCTGATGATGTTTTGGAAGCCCCCGTTTTCTCCTCAGGTCAGCAGTCGCCATCCTCTAGCCCGTCGTCTGGCTCGTCGTCTGGCCCGGTTGGGCGATCGCCCAACCCTCCCATTCGTCAAAAAACCGCATCTGATGGTCGCCCGATTCCTTTAGATTTAGTCGAAACTGCTTTTCTAGCCAGCACAGCCAGCCTCTTGTGGCTCATCAGCTACTACCTCAGCATTGGCCCCTGGATGCGGATTTTTTTTCCAGCTCCCATTGCGTTGGTGTACTTGCGATGGGGACAGCGTTCCGCATGGATGGCTGCGATTGTGTCGTGCCTGTTGCTATCGGTGTTGATGGGTCCCTATCTCAGTCTGCTCTTCCTGATTCCCTATGGATTGCTCGGCGTCCAGCTCGGTTTTTTGTGGCAACGCAACACGCCCTGGTCGCTTTCCATCGCCATTGGAACGATTGTGGCCACGTTGAGCTTTTTCTTTCGCGTCTGGCTGTTGTCTATCTTCATTGGCGAAGACCTCTGGGTTTACCTCACAGGGCGCATGACCGATCTAATTGAATGGTTGTTAAATCTCCCTATTACAGAATGGGTGGTGAACCTGTTGATGAGCTGGGGGTGGGTCGATTTGAGCATTCTGGGACAGCCCAGCATTGCTGTCGTTCAAGCCGTCACCATCGTTGCCGTTTTGCTCAGCGACATCGTGTATCTGTTTACCGTTCACCTCACCGTTTGGCTGATGTTTGAGCGGTTGAAAACTCCGATTCCCATGCCTCCACGGTGGGTTCAAATTTTGCTGGAAGAGGAGTGATGTGACATGATGCGCATCCATTCGGAATCATCCCGTGTGATTCCGTGGATAGAGGCTGTTACAGAACGACGCCCTCTGTTTGCCTGTGTGTTGGGGTTCACAGAAACAGCGCTGATTCCAGGGATTTCTGCGGCTGGAGCAACGCCTGCCGATCGGCAGTTTACGGCGATCGCCGACGCCGAATTTCTCTACAACGGTCCCACCGCAAATCCCCAATATCCCCTTCCGCCCCTGCACGCAGGAGCCTCACCCGTTCTGATTTCTAGAGCTGTAACCGCTGAGCAGCAGATCCCCATACAGATCTTCAATGCTGGATTGCCTCATCCGCCTCCTGTTCCGTTTATTGATTTGAACGGTACGCCCGCTCGCTGTTTGACTACCGGACAAGCCATGTCTAAGGAACATGTGCAGCGATTGTTTCAAGCCGGACTCGACTGGGGCGATCGCATGGGACTGGAGGGCACCCATGACTATCTCATTCTGGCCGAATGTGTGGTGGGTGGCACGACCACTGCCCTGGCGGTACTGACGGCTTTGGGGTGGGCGGTCGAGGGCATGGTGAATAGCAGTCACCCCACCTGTAACCATCAGCAAAAACAGACCCTCGTCGCTCAAGGACTGCATCATCTTCAGAAAGCTCATGGGTTTAACTCCCAATCGCCTGATCCCCTTCAGATCGTGGCGGGTTTGGGTGACCCCGTGCAAGTGGCGATCGCCGGAATGCTGCTAACCGCGAGTCGCTCCTGTCGGGTGATGTTAGCTGGAGGAACCCAGATGCTGGCCATGTATGCCCTTGCCTCAGCGATCGCCTCGACCTCCAACATTGTATGGAATCCTGATCAGGTGGTGGTGGGGACGACTCGCTGGGTCGTGGATGATCCGACGGGTAATACGGTGGGGTTGGCAAAGCTGCTTCGATGTCCACTTATTTCAACGGAGCTGAGCTTTGCAGATTCTCGCTATGCCTCACTCCGAGCCTATGAAGAAGGGTTCGTCAAAGAAGGGGTCGGTGCAGGGGGATGTGCGATCGCCGCTCATTTGTATCAGAACTGGACTCAGAAAAAGTTGCTGGCAACGGTTGAGGCGATCGCCGCAGCCCATCAGCACTCTTCCTCTCTAACCGACTCCCTAACAAATCCTCTAACAGAAATGTGAGCGATAGAGCTAAGTCAGGTTCGCTCCACCCCTCACATTTCATTGAAATTCTGTTTACTACTAAAGGCATCGTCCTATGATGAAGCCGCAAATCGTCAGGCCAAAAAATATCAACCTTCAGCAATTATTCGTTAGCACTACACACATGAATGACTGGATCACATCCAGGATTTTTAACTTGAAAATCAATGACTTCACTACCAAAAACTGAAGAAGAAAAAGCGATTAAAAGAGTTAAGAAGAATTCCATGAGTTGTAACTCCAATGTTTAGATGCAACCTGTTAATAGGATGGCTCACTGAGTCTTATTTGGTAATCCTAAAGTTTACGGAAAATTTATTACCTTCAGACTTTCTTGAACCGTGTAATCCCCATCAGTACATGCACTGACTGGCATCAATACACCCTGGGGAAAATACTTATAGTCCTGATGAGCAACACTAATCTTTGTTCTCACCGTCTTTCGCCACACGGCTAACATCTTTTGTTGCGTAACGTTGGTGTGGGATAGGGCCACTTGGAGAACACTTGCTAGAGCCGTAAACAATTCGCTGGTGTAAGTCAGGCTCCACTTGAATGCACCAGGGACGGGCAAGCAAATAACTTGTCGCTACTGTTGTAACAACTGTTGTAAAGGCTGCAATCACAACTGAAGTTGCAGCCTGAAAAGTAATTGCTTCTGTATTGAATTGACGCATTAGATGCACACCTAAATTAAGTAAAACTACTCAATCTAATGCCTTAGACTATTACGCTCGACCAGGTGTGACAAGAGGGGTGTCAACTACTAGAAAAGTTACTGGAATATACGTTATAGTGTCGTGTTAGCTTATTTTTTATTTTGAGAAATGATTACTTTGTCAGTCAGCCTACGCCTACACTTAAGGTCGTATGGTAATTTCAGCTTCTTATCCTTAATTTCTCCAAGTACACATATCTCTTAGTTTTATTTAGTGAATTCTGATACACATTCGTAATCTTGAAGGTGATGTCGTACCTCTTAAACAGAGAGTGGCTGGAGACTTGCTGAAATTACTGACTGATTTTTCTTCATGAAGCAGGTAGAAACGTTAGGAAAGTTGGAAAAACTTTTTACAAAGAAAACATTGCACATTGGTCAGCAATGACACTTGTGCAAAATTTAGGTCTTGTAAGATGTCTCGTCAAATTAAGGGATTAGCCAACCAGACCGTCCCCTTCGACTCCGCTCAGGGGACGGTCTGGTTAGGTTTTGGTTTTCTTCCTTTGGGAGACGCAAGGCGTTCGCGATAGTGTTGCGAAGTAAAACGCCTTCGCTCATTCAGGGTAGTTGCTGGGCTCAATCCCATAAAACCTGTACTTCATCACCGATAGTCATGTGCAGTTCACGGGCCGCATGGCCACAGTTGACGGCAATTTCGACCCAGCCATGGCTGCCGATAATGGCCATCCGTTCACCCGGTTGATTGTGTGTGCCGTAGGTTTCTGCTGATTGAATCAGTGTTGATTGGCACGAAATTGCTGATTGGCACGAAACTGACCAGTGGGTGGACTTTACAGCCTGACCTGGAATATTCGTCACGAGGTTGCCAAAGTGATCGATGTACTGGATTACGCCCTGCACGCCGTTGGCAGTTGCTTGGAGGGGTGGCAGAGAAAGCCGAACCAGAGAATCTGCTGGAATGGTTGAGCCAAGGTCTTGAATCGCAACGCCGGAGGCCAGATGAGCTGCAACAGGTGCGAAGATATCGCGTCCGTGAAAGGTTGTGCTTGGCGTGGAGGCATACCAGTACTTGGATTGATTAAGTTCGACGACCGTCAGCTCTTCTTGCCCAAATTTTTGCTCAAAGCGGTCAATCACGCCGCTTACTAATCCATTGTCGGGGGCAACAATGTAGGTTCTGCCGGATGTGCTGTCTCCAGAGGGGTTGCTTCTACATTGGATGGCGATCGCCCGTCTTTTCCCCCCAACTCCAGGATCGACTACCGCTAAATGAACTGTCCCTGCTGGGAAATGGGGATAGGCCGTCATCAGATTAAATCGGGCTGCGGCTACATCTTGAGGTGGAATGGCATGGGTGATGTCAATCACACGAATAGTCGGATTCACGTGTGCGATAACGCCTTTCATCACGCCCACATACGTGTCTTGAACACCAAAATCAGTGAGTAGCGTGATCAGCATGATTGGGTTGGCAACAGGGTTAGCGAAACGTTTGGAGAGGTCATGACGGTTAAGCTTGGCATAAAAATTGCTAATATTGGGTCGCCATGCATGTCATCTTATTTATGAACTTATCGTATGAAACCACGTTGTGTTGCGCTTGCCAGTTTCATTGCCTTAAGCAGCTTTGTTAGTGGGGCGTCGGTTCGGGCTTTACCGCCGCCTGAGGAGGTTCCAGAAGAAATCTTGCGGGCTGAGATTATTCTAGAAGGGCGATCGCCCATTGACGGTGAACCCTTAACAGCCGCAGAATATGCTGAACTCCAAGCAGCGCTGACAGAAGCCGAATTTTCTCCAACCTTAAGCTCTGATGTGCGGTATATCATCTTTATATTGCAGGTCCGGCGAATGCTCAGGACACTTCTGCCTCCCAGCAGACTTATATTGAATTGATGGATGTGCAAAGGTGGATAGAAGTACTTGGTTAGCGGATTTCTTGTTCCCATCAGCCTCGTCTAGATTGGGACAAGAGTTCTCCCAGCGAAAAACTCCAGTTCCCAAAATGGTGTTGGTTTAGATGGACAGGGGGTGATGAATCTGGGCGATCGCCCATTGCGTCCCATCGTCAGGAGTAGCAGGAAACTTCCACGTGGTAACTCTCTTAGAATTGAAAAACCAGATAGCGGCAAACCCCGATGTGGAATTTTGCTGCTGCGCGAACCTCAATCTTTACGACTCCACCACCCTTGATCGGTTGGCGACTCAAGCCGTTGCTGGACGACAGCTGCGCATCATGGATCTTCCTGCCGATGCAGGCTCCCACTCCGCCATTCACGTGACGCTGTGTGAAGACGATTACCCAGGGTGGATCGCAGTCGAAGATCTGGACGTGCTAGACATCGCAGAGACGGCTTATCGTCCCGTTTTAGTCAATGAAGCTGAGATTCGCGATCGCCTCCCCAACGTGATTCACTACACTCACCTCGCCATGCAACAGCCCAATCACTATCTGTGGGGGGGAACCGTTGGTCCCAATTACGATTGCTCAGGACTCATGCAGGCCGCATTTCTCTCCGTCGGAGTGTGGATTCCTCGGGATGCCTATCAGCAACATGCGTTCACCTCCCCAGTCTCATTAGACGATGCCATGCCAGGTGATTTGGTGTTCTTTGGGAACGATCAGCGCATTACCCATGTGGGACTGTATTTGGGCGATCGCCGCTACATTCACAGTTCAGGCAAAGAGATCGGACGCAACGGCATCGGCATTGACGAACTCTCGGCTGAGAGTGGCCCAGTCAGTCACGTCTATCTCAAGCAATTCAAACGCCTGGGACGTCTGGGACGCTCATATTCGGGAAAAACCCATTAAGCTTCATCCCCATCATCACCAATCTCCTGTGTGAGAGCTATCGTAAAAATAGAGGGCTTACTGAAAAATCCTGTCATTTCTTGTAGAACATTTTGTTAAACAACAGGGTTAGGTGATGTATATGTCTCTTCAACTCACACGACTGCTGATGACAACTGCGGCGATCGCCCCGATCCTTCTGGGGACAGGCTTTCGTACTCAAGCCCAGGCACAAGACCTGAATGGCATCTTCTTCCCACGGAGTTCAGAAGAATTTTTCCAAGCAGGTGTGCAGCGGCTTGAAGAAGAAATTCGCGACTTGCAGAATGTAGACACCGAAGGGGGCGATCGCCCAGATCTGCTTCAGATTGATGAGAGCGTTTCTGAACAGCAGGATGCATTAGAACAAGAAGACTGGCGGCTTAATAATGCGCCCGATCCGCACAGAAGCAGGGCTGCATCAGAGCTGAAATACAGTTAGGTGGTTGGCAAGTCACAGTTGCAAATCTTATGATTTTCACAACGCTGGCAACAGCATTGTGAAACAATCTGGTGAATTGCCTTTTCCATATGTCACGCATGTCTACTCAAAATCCTCTAGCCGATTATTTGTCCTGTCTTGTCAATCAAAAGATGATGCCCACAGCCTTTAAGGTTACCGTGATTGTGGGCACGGTGTTGTTCAGCATTAATCATGGCAAGGCGCTGCTGAACGGTGAAATGAGTCGCGATCGCTGGTTCTCAGCGGCATTGACCTATTGCATTCCCTACATGGTGAATATTCACGGTCAGTATACAAGCCGATTCAATTCTGCCGAATCCTAATCTTCACGGCTGCTAGATTGTTTGTGCAGAAAAGATGCTGATACGCTTGTCTGACAGCAGGGTATTTTTGGAGGTGGGCGATCGCACGCTCCTGCGAGCGTAAGGTCTGCTTGAAGCAAAATGCTAAGCTCAATACCTGCTCATAATCGAGTCATGGCTAAACGCGATCAGTTATGGAAAAAGGCAAGTGAAAGTCCTCAAAATTTGACCTTGCCAAGGAGAGCAGGAGTAATGGCGTTAGAAAATTATAATTTTGACGGTTTTGTCATCAATCTATACGTCGATGACCAAGGAGATTGGTTAACGCACTTTCAAGAAATCCCAACAATTTCTGCCTTTGGCGACACCCGGCAGGAAGCGCTTGAAGAGCTTAAAACAGCGTGGGAATTAGTCAAAAAAGATTATCGAGAGAAAAATCAAGTCATTCCGAAACCTCAGGAGAAGGCGTTATCTTCTCAGTTTGGGTATAAGTAAAAAATGTTGATGGATTTGCCTGACAGTAGTGCATTTTAGGGAGTGGGCGATCGCTTCTGGGATGTAGCAGGGAACTGACAGTTACTGTGCGGGGAAGGGCGATCGCCAGGGCTGAAGCGACACTCCTCAAACGAACAGCACACTGAATCAAATTGCTGAGCAGGACACTGCCATCCATGAATATTAGGAGATAATGCGCGAACAGATTCGCTCGACGGCTGAGTTAATCAAGCTTCAAAAATAGCTTATTCAAGGAGAATTCATTGACACTTCATGCGATCGCCATTCCCAATCAAGAACCCGGTGCGCCACCTGTGGGGCTGTACATTGCGCTACATGGGTGGGGAGCCAACTGCAAGGATCTATTCGGACTATCCCCCTATCTCAAGCGTCCCGACTTCTACATGGCATTTCCCGATGCGCCTTATCCTCATCCCTACAATCCAGAAGGTCGTATGTGGTACGACCTCTCTACAGAATTTACAACGACAGGTTCTAACTTCTCCTTTGGAACCAACTTTGAGAACGAGCTAGCCGCCAGTCGAGAACAGCTCATCAACTGGATTCAAGACATCTCCTTCAAAACAAATATTCCGCTAAATCGCACCATCCTGAGTGGCTTTTCTCAAGGGGCCGCAATGACCTTAGACTTAGGATGCCGAATGCCCTTCGCGGCACTCATGATTCTCAGTGGCTACGCCCATACCCCCCTTCCATCCGATCCCTCTCATCTGCCCATTTCGCTGCCCCCCATGCTGATGGCCCATGGCCGACACGATCCGGTTGTGCCGATAGAGTTGGCCCGAGATGCCCATCAGGCTTTATTAAAGTTAAATGCTCCCGTGCAGTATCACGAACTAGAAATGGGACATGAAATTTCGTTAGATTTGTTAAACCTAATGCAAATTTTTGTGGGAGAAGTTGCCAAAAATCTTCGCTAGCAGGCATAAGACCCTTAGGATGAAAGAAGAAGCATCCTAGCCTTGAGTCCTTCAAGATCTCTTAAAAGTTTTTCTCTTTTCTAATTGAGGAAAATTTAGGAGACCAATCAAGGATGTATTCCTAGGAAATACTCTTTCTTTGGGGATTATTGGATTCGGGCGCGAATGAGGTAGTAGCGACTCTCATGAATGGGATATGCTGATCTTAGGGCGACGCTAACAGACGATTTAGCTCTTGAGGGTAAGGATATAGTCATGACAACGATGAGCTATGCAGATCACAACATCGAGCACATTACAGAGTCAGATGTGGCAACTTTAGCCCAGCGTCTCGAAACCGACGAATATCGAAATCCATTTGACGGCCTAAAGGATTGGCACCTGCTGCGGGCGATCGCCTTTCAACGGCCCGAAATGGCTCAGCCCTACCTCTATCTTCTAGATATGGAAGCGTACGACGAGTCCTGAGCACAGAACAGCATAGGATTTCTCTTAAATGCAAAAACTGGGGCAGATCGAGTTAACTCCTGCTCCAGTTTTTGCTGAATAAACGCTCATGCATCGCTTAGTATTCTTGAATCGCACCTCGAATCGTACCTTGCGCACGTCCTGTTTGGAGGTCCTCAAATTTCTACTGAGTTTGGGCTAAACTTGCCGTTGGCGCTGTTGTTGTTGGCGCTGCCCAGGCATCAGCTTCATTGTGAAACCGGAAATTCCAACCTCAAAGGATAACAACACAGTTAAATCGCTTGCTGCATCAAGGATAGGGCATGCAACCCACGCTGAAAATAGACAGCAATTCTCATTATGAAAATTCAGGGGGCAAAACGGTCGCCGCAAGCGACCGTTTTGCCCCCTGAATCAATACAAGTGAGCGCCGATAGGGCGCGAAGTGTTTCAAAATGAGAATTGCTGGAAAATAGAGGCGTTTATGGGGTTTGAGCGCCATGAGAATCAACGCCCATTGTGACCAGATCTCCATCGCGTAGATCCAACGCTGCCCATACAAGGCATAGCTAAAATCACTGTGTCTTGGAGTTTTATCCTGGTGTCTTTGAATACGCCCAGCATAGGTTTCAACCCCTAATTTCTGCATCTGTTGCCCCTGCAACGTCGCCAAACCATAGGCCAGAACAATCACTAAACTAAGGCTAAAAACCGAGTCTCATTCACCCGGGTCGCTTCCAAGTGATACCCCCCACTTTTGCAATCTTTGAAAACTGTTCGATGCCCCAACGGCACCGATAGAAGGCTAAAGTTTGCTTCAGGCTAGGTATACCAGGGGTCTTTTGGCCCTTTTCTGCGGTACTTACGTTTCCAATACACCGCGATATTGAATGGGCCTAAACCATCCCCTTTATTACACCTTACCCCCTGATAAAATTTGGACTCTCCAGGCTGAAAGCCTTGCTCCTTTAGACTCTGATACTCGTCGACGACGGTGGGTTGAAAATAGAGACTTTTTTTCTGCCGCAGGGCAAAGGCAACCCCTTGCTTGTCCAACCATTGAGCGAGTTTGGGACGATGAAATTCTCGGTCACCGAGCACTAGGGTCTG
>JAYKJC010000407.1:0-3422 GCA_035285885.1 Leptolyngbyaceae cyanobacterium
CGTCTACCCAGTCGTCGTCCCAAATATCGGAATTGGGGTGCGCAGCAACGGTAGGCGAAGATGAAGGGTGTTGGCTTGTCTGGGCGTACTCTAAAGAGCCTAAATAGCCCGTATCGCCTTCTCCATCCCCATCACTCTCCACTTTTGCATCCTCATCTCTCCACTTCTCATCCTCCTCCCATTCCTCATCCTCTTCCCACTCGTCATCTAGGGATTCAACAGAATCATCCTGGCGAGTGGCTTGATCTTGCGCTTCTTCCCAGTCGTTCCAGTCGTCCGCCCAGTCGTCTCGGTCATAGTCCTCGGTGGATGCGTCCGCATCTTCGTCGCTGCGGGGAAAGGTGACGTTCTGCGATACGTCAGACTCGCTGCGGGCGGAGGTGCGCTGGATGTGGTCGTCGAAGGAGAGTCCTTCGGTGCGGATGCGGTCGTAGATCGCTTGTCCTGATGTTTTGGCTTTTTCAAAGAGGGCTTGCCCCCGTTCTCTGGCTTGCTCGACCCAGCCCTGGGTTTCGTCGCGGAGGCGATCGCCCCACTGCCCCACTTTGCCGAGCGCATCTTTAGAGAAGACCTGCATCTGTTGCGCAAAGGATTGGAATTCGCCGGAGACTTCATCTACGTAGTCTTCTTTGAAGGTTGCCCGTAACTCAGCGAGCTTGTATTTCCAGCCCTTGCGATAGGGCTTGAGGGCTCTGGCGGCTTCGGCATCAATCAGCACCCGATTCTGCCCGAAGCTTTGAATGGACTTGGGCGGCAGAAAATAAACGCCATCGGTAATGCTGGCGAAGCGTCCGGGAACCATCAGGTAGCGGACAATGACGCCGGAGCGATAGTTGAACAGACAGTCGATAATCAACCCGATTTTCTCGCCTTCGTCTGTCCACACTTCTGACTGAACCAGGGATTCGAGCTGCTTGACTTTGGCGGCGACGGTGGGTTCGCCTTCTCCCACGACCAGAATGCCGTCATCGCCGATAGACTTGAGTTGAGGAAGCTTGTAGGCTGTTTTTTTAGAGCCGAGGAATCCTGACTTGCAGACAAAGCCCAGCACCCGATTGATTTGCGGAAACATCCACAGCACATCGACGCGCCCCACTTCTTCCAGGGTGGACGCATCCAATACCGATTGATTCAGAACATCACTCTGCTTGATAATGTTCTCGAAGGTTTTGCGTTTGGGGGAGTCAGAGGTCACAGGGCAATCGGGGTATCCAACGAACGATAGAGTCAAACGAAGAGGGTTAGAAGAGGGGCGGGGCTTGAATCGATATTTTAGGGTGTTACGACTATTTTGGGGAACGGCGATCGCCGCTGAGTTGGAATATCGGCTCAATTTTGTCGTGGCTGCGTTTAGCAGTTTCGGAAGTCTTGCAGGCAGCATTTTTAGCCTGTTTCTCTTCTATCAACATGATTACACCTTTCAAGGGTGGTCATGGGAAGAAGCGCTGGTGGTGTTGGGAATGTTTACGGTGCTGCAAGGATTTTCTGCCACGTTTCTCGCCCCCAACCTCAACAAAATTGTTCGTCTGGTGCAGGAAGGCACCTTAGACTTTGTGCTGCTCAAGCCCATCAGTTCTCAGTTTTGGCTATCGACTCGCACCGTTTCACCGTGGGGCACGCCTGATTTGCTGTTTGGACTGATCATCATCGGCTATGCCGGATCTCGGCTGAATCTTCCCCCCACGAGCTATGTGCTGGGCCTCATTCCTCTCAGTTTTGGCCTGACGATTCTCTACAGCCTGTGGTTTATGCTGGGAGCGACGAGCATCTGGTTCGTCAAGATTTACAACGTGACGGAGGTGCTGAGGGGCCTGCTCGAAGCGGGACGCTATCCAATGGTGGCCTATCCGGCGGCCTATCGGGTGTTCTTCACCTTTGTGGTTCCCGTTGCGTTTCTCACCACCGTTCCCGCGCAGACGGTTCTCAACCGGACGGATTTGGGCTGGATTGTGGGGGCATTAGTGTTGGCGATCGCCCTACTGCAATGCTCAAAGTGGTTTTGGCGATTCGCCCTGCGATTCTACACGAGTGCGTCTTCATAAGTGCGAATCAGGGCGGCGAGCTTATGGCGCATGATGATGCCCGGTTTGTCTGAAGGCATGTGCTGTTCCCCACTCAGCACCAGGGGCACGTCCCACTCGGTTCCTTCAAGAATTTCTTTGTCTTCCAGGGTGACGGCACGGTCGAAGGCGATGATGCTCTCCGTTGAGGCGTCGTCTTCGGTATCGTTTCTCAGGCAGAATTGAACGATTTGGGAGGTGCGATCGCCCACTGGAGTCGCTGCCGTAAAAATCAGATGCACCAGGCCATTGGGATACGTTATCTTAAGCGTGCGGATAAACGGCATGTACCAGCGTCCTTCGCTAATGCGCACGGTCTTGCGCTCCGCCATGCCGAGGTTTTGCTGTTGGGTGGCAGAGTTAAACACCGGGAGAACGTACTTCAGCAGCAGTCCCTCATCGGTCTCCTCGCACACATCCGGTTCGGGGGGAATGGGTTCTTGCTGAATGCCGAAGGTCTTGTCGTGGACAAAGTGCGGATGGGCATTGTCGAAGGAGTTTTCCATCAGTCGCAGTCCGGCGCAGTCCCACGGCTCATAAAACTGGTGAATCTGGCGAAACTGAGGATCGGTGGCCTCGGGGATGTGGGGAATATCAGCCAGCGGCTCATCCAAACACACCCACACATAGCCATAGCGCTGCTGACAGCGGAATGACGCGACGCGATAGCTGGCCGGAATCGGCGCATTCGGGCGCTGGGGCACCTCCACGCATTGCCCTTCTGCATCAAAGACCCAACCGTGATAGGGACAGCGGATGTTTCCGTTAATCACGCATCCTTGAGAAAGCTTTGCCGTTCGGTGGCAGCACCGATCTTCAACCGCACTGGGATGTCCGTCTGGGTCGAGCCAGATGACGAGGCGCTGACCCAAGAGTTCAGCACTCGTACAGCCCTCATGCAGATGAGCGACAGGCATGAGCGGATACCAAAAGCGGCGAAAAACCGGATGTTGAGTGACACGCATGGCAGGTTAAATGCAGAACATCAAAACAGGACAGTACGGTGATGATGATTCCACCGCTGATGGGGTGGGGGGTAAGCCAGTAAGTTGGGTGGGGGGCTGTGCTCACACACGCGAACATCCTTAGATTTTAAAGACGACTCACGACTTGACAACGTTTATGAAAGAATGAAGGTTTTGGGCGATCGCCAACAGCATGAACAGCAAAAGCATGGAGCCCGATCCTGAGTAAAGATTAAGGTGAATTTAATGAAAAACCAAGCTGATACACAGCATATCGTCATTTCAACGTCATGTAACCGTCATTTTTTAACCTCAAGATAACCATCAATTGTTCAACGCAACAGGGGTTTTTCAAGAAGTCCCAGTTGAACAAAGAATGTTTATCTGTGAGGAGTTT
>JAYKJC010000408.1:0-2870 GCA_035285885.1 Leptolyngbyaceae cyanobacterium
GGGTCAGGAATTTCAATGGTTTGCCCGCTGACCACTCGCATCACCTGGGCTGTGGGTCCAGAAGGAGGCTGAGGTTGGCAGCCCACGAGAAACACCACAAGAGGCAGCGTGAGAAAAAGCAGACCAAACAACCCAGCTAACCGTACGCCTGTACGCGCTGTTCCACTGGTTAAGAAACTCTGGCAAATAGAACCTGAGGCTCCTAGAATTCTAGCCCCCCAGTTCGTTAGAGATGCGATCCTTTGATAAATGTGTCTCATTACTGGCGATAGCGGTGATACACCCTGATTTCGTAATCGGCTTCAGAGTTCCCGCTAGGCCGTAAGAATCTACATTCGGGCTTAATCTTCGTCTAGAGGAAGTCCTGCACGAACCTTTCCCTTCCCAAAATAGCGACCAAACTGAAGCTCATAGACCTCATCTTCATCCTGGGTTTCCACCATCAAATCAGACCGGGCATAGCTCACACAGAGCAGCGCATAGCCTTCCTCTCGGAGGTCAGGCGAGAGCCCCATGGCTTCCGGTTGATCTAACTCTCCCGATTTCACCCGCACCGCACAAGTGGTACAGGCTCCGTTGCGACAGGAGAAGGGCAGATCCACTCCTTGCTCCTCCGCTGTCTGGAGGATGTATTGATCTTCGGGAACTTCGACCGAGTAAAAGGTTTCTTTTTGGCGGTTATAGATGCGAACGGTATGCGTAGGAACCATGTCAAGAAATAACAATCAGATGGTGTGTTTTTGGGAGTGTCTAGTGAGGTGATCGTAACAAATCATCGTGTCTCTTTCATGATATTTGTGCAAACTGCTCGATAGTTTATAACCTGTTCGAACTGCTTTTTTGTCAAAAAAAATTTGCTGATTGGGCTTTTAAATGATTTTGGAACAAATCATCAATGGGAATAGGAGCGTTGCGCTCGCTACTCACCATTGAGGCAAGGTTGCTATATTAAGAAAATTAAAGACTCTGCGTCACTCATAATCCTTAGTAGAAATGATTGTTGCTCGATAGAACATGACGTGATTGCAAAAATACTAACTTTTATTTTTCTACATGGTAAAAGTGACTTACTATATTGTTTACTCTATGTGTCTGTTGAGATGTTCAATCTAAATAAACATTGTCAATATGTTTCCATGTGGCTGATGATTAGGGTGGGTGCTGAGATCGAACCTATCGAGTGTTAGATCTAAATTGTTTGATTTCCACATGAATTTCTAACTGATTACTATTGTGCTTTGTCATCAAGCTCACTTCCAAATGCTCAAACGTTTTACTCTTGATCTAGATGAGGGACGCGTTAGACCGGCAATCCAGGTATCGACGTATGATGATATTGTGCCAGCGCTTGAGGTCTTGGGTCTTTATACGTCATCTCCAGTCTTGGTCATTATTGGAGGAGCGAGCAAATTAAAAGAGAATGACTATGCCAGACTTCAGTCCTTGTTTGTCGAGGTGTTGGCCCCATTAGCACAAGCCTTGAATATGACCGTCGTCGATGGGGGCACCGATGCGGGACTAATGAAGCTCATTGGAGAAGCCCGACAGACCGTGGGGGCAACCTTCCCATTGCTTGGTATTGCGCCGACCGGGCTTGCTGATTTTCCTAGTACGCCTTTTCCATTGGCTGATGATAACTGTGCGCTGGAACCCAACCACACCCACTTCATCTTGGTTCCGGGACAGGAATGGGGCTGTGAGTCCCCGTGGATGGCTAAAGCTGCAACAATTATTGCAAAAGATCAACCTTCGATTGCCGTCTTAGCCAATGGCGGCGAAGTGACCTGGAAAGATGCATTGCAGAACGTCAAGGCTCATCGTCCAGTGATTGTCGTTTCAGGCAGCGGACGGACAGCGGATGTTCTCTCCCATGCCCTCAACGGAGATATTACCGACGATCGCGCTAGAGAACTCCTTAAGTCTAATCTCCTGCGATCCATCGACATGTCTGAAGACTTTCAAAGCATTTCTCAAACCCTTCACCAAATCCTTGGTGTTTAGTTGGACGCTTGAATGGAAGTTCTGGTGTGCGATCGCCCATTCTGTGCGCACTGGTGAACTGCCCGCTCAAAGTTTGGCTCTGAATAGCCTTGCTCGACCCAAATCTTCTTCAATCGAGATGATTTGTCTCGTTCTTCTGGCAAGACAAAGAACGCTGCTAATGGGCATGGGGGGCCGAGATGCAGCAACAAGCCACCGAATTAATCGAGCCTTCAGCAACCGATGGCACAATTGCCATCGTCATGTTATCCAATCATAAAGGTACACCTGTCCAATCATAAAGGTACACCTGAGGTATTCTATGCAATGGCTTAATGAACCGACGGAATGGTTCTATTCAGGCGATCGACTGATCGTTAAAACCTCCCCCAAAACGGACTTTTGGCGTACGACCCACTACGGCTTTATTCGTGACTCCGGTCACTTTTACTTCGATACCTTCAGCACCGATTTTGTAATGGAGATCGGCATTCGTGGGAACTACACAGACCTCTATGATCAGGCCGGGATCATGCTCCGAATTGATGAAAACCATTGGATCAAAACCGGCATTGAGTTTGTCGATGGGGTACAAAATTTGAGTGCCGTCGTCACCCATGACTACTCCGACTGGTCGATGATACCCCTACCCACCCCACCCGAAATGCTCCACCTGCGAGTCGAGCGTCGCCAGGAGTCCATTCACATCGCTTACCGAGATGACGATTCAGAATATAAGCTGTTCAGGCTAACCTACCTGCCTGGCGATACGATTCAAGCGGGCATCATGTGCGCTTCCCCTGACGGCAATGGATTTGAAGCATCTTTTGAGGGTTTTCCATCACAGAACCTCGAGGCTCTGACGAAAGCCAACGAGTTTGATACTCTGC
>JAYKJC010000409.1:0-3233 GCA_035285885.1 Leptolyngbyaceae cyanobacterium
TTGGTCTGCTTTTTCTCACGCTGCCTCTTGTGGTGTTTCTCGTGGGCTGCCAACCTCAGCCTCCTTCTGGACCCACAGCCCAGGTGATGCGAGTGGTCAGCGGGCAAACCATTGAAATTCCTGACCCTACAGGACAAACGGCCTTCAATCAATCGGTGCGACTCATCGGCATTAGTGCTCCAGCTCATGGGCAAGACCCCTGGAGTGAGAAGGCAAAGGATTTTCTAGTCGCTGAACTCGATCATCAATCCGTTTTGCTTGAAACGGATGTGCAAACGGTTGATGCGTACGATCGCCAGCTTGCCTATGTCTGGAAAGATGGGGTGTTGATTAACGAAAAACTGGCGGTAGAAGGACTGGTGATGGTGAATGTGCGATCGCCCAATCTCAAATACGAGCAGCGCCTTCTCCACGCTCAACACACCGCACGCATTCTCAGACGAGGGATTTGGGATCCGGACGCTCCCATGCGTCAGACACCGGGTGAGTTTCGTCAACAACAGGAATCTGAAACACTCTAGCCTATAATCAGCCTGGAACGGTTCGAACTATCAGGTGGTGTGCGCACTACCCGATACCCGCACTACAGCGCTATGCGCGTTGGTTAAGTACAGCTGTGTGGGGCGCAAAGCGCCCCACACAGCTGTTTTTGTGCTTAACTTGATTGCAAACCGCTGTAGTTTATTGACCCAGACTGGATGATTACGACAAACTCATGACTCTTCCTTCAGAACACCAACTGCTCACCTTTCTCGATATTGCGACAGAAGCCGCCCTGGCCGCAGGTGCGGTTTTGAGGGATTACGTCGGTCATATCGACGACACGATTCACCAAAAGGGGCGTCCTGGAGATTTGGTGACGGCGGCAGACAAAGATGCGGAGAAGGCGGTGCTGGCAGTGCTGAAGCGCCACGTGCCAGACCACGATATTTTGGCAGAAGAATCAGGAGAAATGGGCGATCGCACCAGTGACTTTCGTTGGGCGATCGATCCGCTCGATGGCACCACCAACTACGCCCATCAGTATCCTTTCTATGCGGTCTCCATTGGACTGCTCTATCAAGGCACGCCCTGGCTCGGCGTCGTCTACGATCCGTCCCATGACGACTTATTCCGCGCTGCCAAAGGCATGGGCGCGACCTGCAACCGTCGCCCGATTCACGTCTCTCAGACCCAGGAATTAGCCAAGAGCCTTTTGGTGACAGGATTTGCCTACGATCGCCGCGAAACCTCCGACAACAACTACGCAGAATTCTGCCATTTGACGCACAAGACCCGAGGGGTGCGTCGGGGCGGAGCCGCTTCCATTGACCTCGCCTATGTGGCCTGTGGTCGGCTGGATGGCTACTGGGAGCGGGGATTGTCTCCCTGGGACTTAGCCGCTGGAGTGGTGCTCGTTGAAGAAGCGGGAGGAACCGTCACCGCCTATGACCAAGCCCCCTTTGAGGTCGAGACAGGGCGGATCTTGGCCACGAATGGAAAAATTCATCACGAGCTGAGTGATGTTTTAGTCGATATCCAACCCCTGGGAGAATTTAGAGTGGATTAGGGGAACTGGCTTGCGCCCTACAGCCTCAAAACAGGCGGTTCCACAATTCCTGCATATAGGCAACTAGCGTGTAAGGTGCTGATTCTGGCGTGAGAACCCCTTGCCCATCTCCTAACGCCTCACTCTCCCTCATCACTGGCATAAACGGACACACACACAATGCGAAAAATGGCGTGGGGTTCGCAAGCGACACCTGCGAGTCGGTATTCAGCGTTCAGGAGAGCTTTACGATGGCTTCTATCAGGTACCCCATCATCGATTAACAACTGAAAAACATGCCATTCTGCTAAGGTTGGTGGGCCAAAACTAATCGTTTCCCCGATCAGGCTATTCGGAGGAAAAACCCCATACCGAGAGACTCGCTGAATCGGAGCACTTCCATCTGAACCATAATGTCCCACATTCCCGGATGGCCCAATATCTCTCGCATGATCCGTCGCGCCCTGAGTCAAGACAGGAGACGACGTAAGCATTGGAGCGGAGTCTGCCCTTTCTAGAGCCTCAATCGCTTCTTCCAAAGCGGGTAAGCCTTCAGTGACTTCAACCGCGGGTTGTCCTGGAATGCGAACAATATTTCCTTCGTAATAGTCGTAAAGAGCTGCCATCCGGGCAGCGTATTCGACGGGGTTCCGGCGGAGTTGATTGGTTTCATCAACAATCTCTGCTGCAAGGGTCGCCAAACGTTCCGGCGTTAGCGCTTCAGTAAAGGGATCAGTAGTCTCATTGTCAGACGATCCAACAACAGGTCGGACGTCCGAATTTTCTTGATATCGAGATGCCACATTAGCCACACACAACACACCTGGCCGATCTGGAATGCAGCTAATTCCTGCATAGCGAAATTCTGGCTGCAAGAGCATGTGCTGATTGGTTCGACGTGCATTGCCGTCATCTACCACCAAAGCGGCAACCATGGCTTTAGGGTCATGAACGCCTTGGCTCACAATCTCTAACAGTCTTCCTTCATAGTTGCCATAACGCCTGACCCGGTCTTCCGTTGTGCTGCCATCGCTTCCCCGAAGACTCAATCGTCCCGACTGCGATAAGTCTTGAACATGGTCGCTTGCGGCTTGCGATAGGCCAGAGGTCAGTTCCAGTGGAGGTAAGGGTTGAGTGCGTCGTAAGACATCGACGGCTCTCTCCAAGGCGTCTCTCCCTTCAAAGGTTTGAATTGGAGGCATCCCTGGCCATCTCAGAATCGTGCCATCGTAGTAGTGTCGGGTGCTTTCTAGCCAATCGGCATAGGCGGATGGATTGCTTCGGAGTCGATTGATTTCAACCCAAACGTCTTCACTCGAAAAAGTTGTGTGTTGAGCAAGTACGCGGTGAGTAGGGAATTTCTGGGCCGATCTGTGGGCCGATCTTTGAACCGATCTCTGGGAAGATGCCTGGGAAGATGCCTGGGCAAATGTCAATGCTGGCTGAGAAGCAGATAGGAGCAAGGTGGCGATCGCCAGAGGCGCGATTTTTGTGAGGAGGATGTCATTCATCAAAAAACGTGAGATTATATTCTGAAGAAAATTTTAGCAGTAGAAACTGGTACACGCCTGATAACTGCCTGATTGACTGACAAAACTCTTGAAACCCTCATTCCGTCGTAGGGTGGGTTAGCGTTAGCGTAACCCACCGCAACCGTTCGTACTGTTGGGTTTCGCTTTGCTCAACACCAACCTACATTGAAACT
>JAYKJC010000410.1:0-5400 GCA_035285885.1 Leptolyngbyaceae cyanobacterium
CTGTTGTATTGCTGACGGGCCATGAACCCCAAGAGCTGTTCGATGACGTGATGCTGACCTGGAACTGGCAGCAATGGGCACACATCAGTCCCCAGTTCACCGAGATTTTGAACCGGATGTTGAGCTATCGACCGGGCGATCGCTACCAGTCGGTGCAAGAAGTCCACCAGGCTCTCAGCGCCATGTATGGGCCACCCGCCTCACCCCCTGCCCAGGCATCGCCTCAAAAACCTCCCGGTTCTCATTCACCTACAGGCTCAGTTCCTCAGGGGCCGTCTCCGACCCGTGCGGTTCCCCCACCCCCTGCCGCTCCCTCCAACTTTCAAACGGTTGCTGTGGGTCGTCGCCCCACAGCGATGCATGGAGACCCACCCTCGTCGGCGACGCGAAGCACCTACCCGAGCGGTTCATCGACGAATGTTCGCTCCTATGAGAAAAGCCAGGATTCCTCACTATGGGACAATCCGCTTTCGGTGATTGCCATCGGATTTGCCTTGGCAGTGGTGACGGGCATCGGGTCGTGGGCGGTGGTCAGCGCCATTTTCAATTCCACTCCGGAAGACGAACTCGATTCTCCGGTGATTGTGGAAGATCTCGAACCGGAACCCGAGCCCGAACCCGAACCGGAGGAAGAGCCAGACCCCGTCGAATATAGTCAGCAAATTGAACTACCACTGGGAGAACCCCGCACTCTCGAAGGGAGCCTCAACTCCAATGAGACGTTGAACTACACCTTCTCTGGGAGTCAAGGCCAACTGTTAAATGCTGAGCTTGAAACGTCGGGAGTGGTGATGACGGTGCTAGGCCCCAATGGAGAACCTGTGAGTGGGCGATCGCAACGGGTTTCCTCTTGGGACGGAGAACTGGACTTTAGCGGCAACTACACCCTGCAAATCACCCCCGAATCTGGAGCTAACGCGCAGGACTATCGACTTGTGGTCACCCTCCAAGATGCTGAGCCTGAGCCAGAACCCGAACCCGAGCCGGAACCGGAACCGGAACCGACCATTGAAACGGAACGCCTGAATATTCCAGAAGGCAACGAAGGCGTCTTGGTGAGCGCCCGCACCAATGCGTCAACCATCCGGCGATATTTGGTGGATGTCCAAGCGGGTCAAGTGTTGAGCCTCGATCTGGTAGAAGGGCCAGTCACCTTATCGGTTCGATATCCCGATGGTACGTTGATTGAAGAGGCTCGTCGTGTGGTGTTTTGGGAATCTCAAGTGACCCAAAGCGGGGCGTATCAGGTGGATGTTATCGCGCAAGACTCGACTTCTTTTCAGCTCGAAGTCCGAGTCTCTGATCTGGAATCCGACTAGAATTAAGATTCCGGGCGTTGCTTAGTCTGGAAATGAATTAGAAATTTTCAGTTTCCAAACGCCTTGCTGTAGGGGCATGGCAGTGCCATGCCCCTACGAAAATTATTCCTCAAATGAGCAACGCCAGATTCTGTATCAGCAGATCGAACGCGAGTGTCTCTCAAAGATGTGTGGGCATACGTAGACCTAAGTCCGCAAACCTAAATAGGAAGCAATTCATTAATTCTCATGCAAAAGTCAGTTTTAATTGTGGGGACGGCTTCTGGAGTTGGCAAAACAGTTGTGATGATGGCGATCGCCGCCTACTACCAAACCTTTTGTTCTGATCGCTCCATCGCACTCTACACACCTATCAGTTCAGGACGGAGAGACCCACAACAGTATCAAGCGGTTCTGAATCTTGCCCAATCTCTCGATGAACTTTCCACGATATCGATTACCGGAGAAGGGGAACCCGCACTGTTGGCGGCGCAGGAGAATCAAGCGATCGACCTCGCGGCGATTTGGAAAGACTATCAATCACTCGCCTCGTCCCATGATCTTGTTCTGATAGAAGCCTTTGGGGGACTCGGAACGCCGCTGACCCAAGAGACAACCGTGGCGGATCTGGCGTGGGATTGGCGATTGCCCACGCTGCTCGTTGTTCCCGTCCGGCCTGGAGCCATGGGAGAGGCGATCGCCCACGTCGCTCTGGCGCGACACTCTCGCGTTCACCTCAAGGGCATCATTCTCACCTGCCCAACGCCCATGTCGGATGATGATGTTGTAACGGTCGTTGACGCAGCTCAGCTCCAGTCGATGACTCAAATTCCTGTGCTGGGCTGCATTCCGTATTTAGAAGCAGTGGGCGATCGCTCCAAGCTCGCCCAGGCTGCATCAAATCTTGACATTGAGCGAATTTTACCGTTCCTCTAACCCCATACCGTTTGCGATGTGTGTTAGGTATAGGGAATATTCGCCCACGGATGACTGTTGGAGCGATCGCCCGATGGGTATGGCGTTGCTCCAACAACAGACGCAGGCATTGTTCTATGACTCACGTATCTTAATCCGCAATCGTATGGTTACCACTTCAGTCCCTCCATCCGTCAATACGGCTCAAATTCGTCCTGAAATTCAAGCACTCCAACCCAAGCTGGTCGAATGGCGGCGACATCTTCACATGCATCCCGAACTCGCGTTTCGTGAAACGCTGACGGCAGAATTTGTCGCTCAGAAGCTGACGGAATGGGGAATCGAGCACCAGACGAACGTGGCCAAGACGGGGATTGTTGCGGTGATTCGGGGGACTCAAGCGAAGCCAGTCTTGGCGATTCGTGCGGATATGGATGCGCTGCCCATTCAAGAACTCAATGAGGTGCCCTACCGTTCTTGTCACGACGGGGTGATGCATGCCTGCGGGCACGATGGACATACGGCGATCGCCCTGGGCACGGCCTATTACTTGCACCAGCATCGCGACACCCTTCCTGGCACCATCAAGCTCATTTTTCAGCCTGCGGAAGAAGGGCCAGGGGGCGCAAAGCCCATGATCGAGGCTGGGGCACTGAAGAACCCCGATGTGGATGCCATTATTGGGCTCCATCTCTGGAATAACCTGCCCTTGGGAACGGTCGGGGTACGCAGCGGTGCGTTGATGGCAGCGGTTGAGCTGTTTGACTGCGTGATTCAGGGTCGAGGGGGCCACGGAGCGATTCCTCACCAAACGGTGGATGCCATTCTTGTCGGGGCTCAAGCGGTCACAACGCTGCAAACCATCGTCGCGCGGAACGTAGACCCCATAAAGTCAGGAGTCGTGACGGTCGGGACGTTTCATGCGGGACATGCCCATAACGTGATTGCTGATTCGGTGGAACTCAGCGGCACGGTGCGCTACTTTGACCCCACATTTGACGGTTTCTTCCGCAAGCGCGTTGAGGAAATCATTGCTGGGGTTTGCCAAAGTCAGGGAGCCACCTACAAGCTCGATTACTGGCAGCTTTATCCGGCTACCATCAATGATCCGGGAATGGCGGATTTGGTGCGTTCCGTCGCTGAGACTGTCGTGGAAACCCCTGCGGGAGTCGTGCCCGAATGCCAGACGATGGGCGGCGAAGACATGTCCTTCTTCTTGAACGAAGTGCCGGGCTGCTATTTCTTCTTAGGCGCAGCAAATGTTGAGAAAAATTTGGCGTATCCGCATCATCACCCCCGTTTTGACTTTGATGAAACGGCGTTGGGAATGGGGGTTGAAATGTTTATCCGATGTGTCGATCGCTATATGAATACGTAAGATATTACACATGTAGGGACGAACGATTGTTCGCCTCACGCCAATAATTCTACCGAGACATAACGGTTGGAAAGATAAATCATGACTCAATCAAACGACCTCCCCTCACGGATGAATCGTGCAGAAGACAACATCATCGACCTGCGGCTTGCCGTCAGTGCCCTTCTGCAAGCGACAGAGAAAAATTCTGACGATATTGCTCAACTGATTGAAGTGAGTCGCCAGACTCTAGAAATGAGTCGTCATAATCTAGAGATCAATGGTCGAAACAGTGACGCGATCGCCGTTCTACAGTCATCCCAGCTTCAGACAAATGAAGCGATTCAAGGCATTCGAGCCGCTGTTGAGCGGCTGGATCGGTTGGCGGATTACCTGATCCGCCGGGATGATAGACAGACTGAGTAAATCTTTAAGTGTCAGGATATTTGACAGGCGCAGCCTGCCAAATATCCTGACTGGTTTATGACTGAGTAACAGGATTCACTTGCCCCATGCAATATCGACGATTCGGACGCACCCACCTACAGATGCCCGTGTTTTCCTGCGGAGGAATGCGGTATCAACATTCCTGGAAAGATGTGCCCCAGTGGCAGATTGCACGTAAAAATCAGGAGAATTTAGAGGCCACAATTCGGCGATCGCTCGATGCGGGCATCAACCATATTGAGACGGCACGCGGCTATGGCACCTCAGAAGTTCAGCTCGGACGCATCTTGCCCAAACTGCAACGAGATCAGCTGATTGTGCAGACGAAAGTGTCGCCTTCTGCCGATCCTCACGAATTTCGCAAGACCCTCCAAACGTCCCTTTCTAACCTGAATCTGGACTATATTGACCTATTGGGCATCCACGGCATCAACACCGATGAGCGTCTAGAGTGGAGTGTGCGTCCTGGCGGGTGCGTGGATGTGGCGAGAGAATTCCAGCGACAGGGACGGGTGCGCCACATTGGCTTTTCTACCCACGGGCCAACGGATGTAATTATCCGCACCATCGAGACCAACCAGTTCGACTATGTGAACCTCCACTGGTACTACATCAATCAGCTCAACTGGCCAGCGATCGCCGCTGCCACCCAGCACGACATGGGCGTGTTCATCATCAGCCCATCCGACAAAGGGGGACATCTCTACAAGCCGCCGCAAAAGCTCGTGGATCTCTGTGCGCCCCTCAGTCCTATGGTGTTCAACGATGTATTCTGCCTGAGCCATTCTCAGGTGCATACCCTCAGCGTCGGGGCATCGCGCCCAACGGATTTTGACGAACACCTCAAAGCGTTGGAATGGATTGACCGTGCCGATGAAGTATTGCCGCCCATTCTTCAGCGATTACAGGAAGAGGCGATCGCCCGTCTCGGTAGCGATTGGGTGAAAACCTGGCGAGTGGGACTGCCGAAAATCGAAGACACTCCCGGCAACATCAACATTCCTACAATTCTCTGGCTGAGGAACCTGGTTCTCGCCTACGACATGGTGGACTATGCCAAAGCCCGGTATAGCATGTTGGGTAATGCTAGCCACTGGTTTCCCGGTAACAAGGCCGATTCTGTGAACCCGTCGGCATTAAAGGCGTGCCTCGCAAACAGTCCCCATGCAGACATCATTCCGAGGTTTTTGAAAGAAGCCCATGAGATGTTGGCAGGGGCAGAAGGAAAGCGGTTATCCCAGACCGATTAGCCTAGCAGGATGGAGGACAGGCCGTAGGCGATCGCCGCACTCCCCAGGGGAACGGTGAGGTTATCGATGCCCCATTTTGAGAACGCTTCCAGCAGGGTTGCACCGAGGGCGATCGCCCCTGAAACGCCCAGCA
>JAYKJC010000411.1:0-2685 GCA_035285885.1 Leptolyngbyaceae cyanobacterium
GGCGAACTCGCTTCTGAAGCATCCAAATAATGCGCCAATCTAATGGGTCAACCTACACTTAGAAAATTGGGCATTGCCCTTCGCAACTTAGGGGGTTCGACTCCGCTCACCCCCCAAGTTGCGAGAGGTGAGCGATGTCGAAACGCGATCGCCCCACAGCGGCTCCGGTGTGCCGATGAGTTAACGGTTGGTGACTGGGGGAATGGTAATCACCGCCGTTCCGATGGGGATGTCTTCACCGATGCTGGGATACGTCGCAAACACCTGATAGGGTACGCTCAAACCGGAGCGACGCCCCCGAACACGAGAATCTGTCATCACAATGCGCACCGATTTACCCGCTTCAACGGGTTCTGGGAATGTGAGGGTAAATTCTTCAAACCCAGGATTAAAGCTATGGGGAATTTCAGCACCCGTCTCAGGATCAAGCACGACAACGCCCGATAATTCGTGGAAGGTGACGCACACGACTTTCAGGCGAACCAGGGGCATGTCTCCGTTGACGGTGACTTCAACGAAGTGATCGTTATTGCGATTGAGGGTGCCCGCATTGGAAACGACTGGAGTGCTTGTCCCGACTTCAATCTGAGCGTTGGATACAGGTATTTCTAAGGATAAAGCGGTGGTGGCGATCGCCACGGCTGCCAATCCTTTCAAAAATGCACGTTTCATGAATGAAATCCTCCAAGCTGATAAGGCACTAGCACGGTGTTGATGAGCAGTATCTCAAGCATCCATGAAGGTTTCCTGAAAACGGACGCCTGTGACATCATCAGGCGAAATCAGTCGAGTGACTCTGTTCAGCAGTGTCGTTCACTGTTCATCGTTAGCCCATTGCGGTAATCTCAGGTGAGATCCCATGAAGCGGAGTCGGGTTAACGTTTGATTCAACACATGCTATGACTGCCCAGGAACATCGAGAAGCCTACATTCCCTTTCGTCGAGCCGACCTCATTGACATGTGCATCGAGGATGGAAAGCTTCCGGCTGAACAAGCAAAAACATTTCGAGAGTTCTGCGAAATTTTATCGGCTTACTACCACTTCAAATTCCACGCATTTGTCGAGACCCTAAAGCAGAACTACATCCCCTTCGATCCGACAGAAGATCAGCAGCTTCGAGTCATGCCTACTCCCGATCAGCAAAAGAAAATGCTAGAAACGGTCGTCCAGTCGTTTCGGCATGTTCTCGAAAGCGCCAACTATCAACCCCTCTCCGATAGCCTACTCAAACAAGCCTTCGCTGAAACATCGCTGATTGATTTGAGAACCGAGGTCGATTTCGACGACATGGATGCCGTCGTGTGCTATTACCGGGGCGACACCTCCCGCATCATTCGCTACAAGCGGTTTTTCAAGAAGCTGCAAAAAACGGTGTCTGTCTTTGAGCGGGTGGCTCTGTTAGTCAAGTTCAAGGACGCCGATCATTTTCGGGTCAAGAAGATTAACCCCAAGCGCCTGAAGTTCTCTCCAGGGAAGATCTACGTCTATCTCTATAAGAATATTCCTCAGTTTGATATTGAGCTGCTCTTTCCCAATGTGAAGACCAGCATGACCTGGAAAGATCGGTTACTGTTTTGGGTGCCGACGGTAGGGGCTGTGATTCCGTTGGTGCTGAGAATTTTACCCAACTTGCTGCTCATCATCGGCATTGTGTTTTTTTTCTTGGGAATTTCTGGCGTCTTAAGGAGCCTGGGTGTTTCAGAAGAGACGGCTCAGGATGTCTTGCCGATTCTGGTGGCGTCGATGTCAGTGGCGATCGCCCTTGGCGGGTTTGCCTTCAAGCAATACAGCACCTACCAGACTAAGAAAATCCGCTTTCAGAAGAACGTCACCGATACGCTTTTCTTTCGGAATCTCGCCAATAACCGGGGCGTGTTTCAACTGCTGATTGACGCCGCAGAGGAAGAAGAGTGCAAAGAGATCATTCTCGTCTACTACCATCTCCTCACCAGTCCTGTCCCCTTGACCACCAAGCAGCTCGACGCCGCTGTCGAACAGTGGATGCTGGACAAATTTAAGGTGCCGATTAATTTCGACATTCAAAATCCCCTGCGCAACCTGGCGCTGATTCAAGGACAGCTTCCTCCCTCCGTTCTTGCTCCCGATTCTGCGGCTGAAGCTGAAGACTCTATTAAGGATTCTGTTAAGAATCAAGTCGCCCTCTTTCGCTACGATTCAGAGGGATATTGCAATGTGTTACCGCTTTCGCAGGCCAAAATGCTGCTCGACTACGTTTGGGATCACGCCTTTACCTATTCCAGTCCCCGACCAAAAGCGTGATTGCCTAACGCATGTGTCCATCGGCGGGATCATTCATAGGGAATAGTCGATGTTCATCAAAGGAATGAACATCTAAAAGAATCCTGAAGATTTTGAAGGCGTAACCTCCATAACCAGCAGAATCTTATTTTTTCTGGCATGGTCTATCGTAGTGTACAGCCTTGCACACATGGAGATATCAAGATATGACTCAAACGTTGCTTGAGCAGCTGAAACAAATGACGGTTGTCGTCGCTGACACAGGAGACATCCAAGCGATTGAAGCCTTCACGCCTCAGGACACGACCACAAATCCATCGCTGATCACCACAGCCGCTCAGATGGAGGAATATCAGGGCATTGTTGACGACACACTGCGCAAATCTCGACAACAGGCTGGAGCCAGTGCAAGCAGCAAAGAGGT
>JAYKJC010000412.1:0-8654 GCA_035285885.1 Leptolyngbyaceae cyanobacterium
CTTCGATCGGCTGGAAATTGGCACAGGCGTTCGTTTGCTATTCACCCAAGGAGACAAGGGACCGCAGGCAACGACCGTTCAGATTGTCAATAAGCCAGGCTCACGGGCAGGCAAGGGAGAACAGGAAGAAATTCCACCTCCCCGAGGCTGGTAATCCAGAAGTGGCGCTATCGATCAATACACCGTGGTGACTAAACCCAACTTTTGAAAGAGGCTTCCTGAGCATATGTTTACTAAACTTAATAATGTAGACACAGGAAATCATTAATTTATGAATTCCCTCAAGAATTTTTTGCCAAAGATTGCTGTTTTAGCGGGCATTGCGAGCATGAGTTCGCTGGCAGTAGCACCTGCTTTAGCAGACAATCACCTCGATTCATCCACAGACGCGACTCAGACGCAGATGGATATGGGCCAAACCGAGGCTTCCATGACCATTGTTGATGTCGCATCTGGCAATGAATCGTTCAACACCTTAGTGCAGGCAGTTCAACAAGCAGGATTGGCTGAAACTCTGATGGGTGAGGGGCCTTACACAGTTTTTGCTCCCACCGATGAAGCATTCAGTCAGCTTCCTGACGGAGCATTGGATTACTTGCTTCAACCTGAGAACCGGGATCTGCTACAGCAAGTGCTGACCTATCACGTGGTTTCTGGCGAAGTTACCTCTAACCAAATCGCCACGGGGCCTGTAGAAGCCTTGGGTGGCGGACTGGCCGTTCGTACGACTTCAGATGGAGTCATTGTCAACAATGCCAGCGTGGTAAATGCAGACATTCAGGCCAGCAATGGTGTGATCCATGCGGTTAATCGAGTCCTTCTGCCTGAGACTTTGCAGCAAGCACTCGCAAGCCGTTTGGGCGTGCAGAGTATTTACCAGTAATTGAACTCCAGTAATTGAACCTGTAAGGGTCAATACTGCCCAATAGTAATCTTACTTTAGCTTGGGGAACCCCGTACGACGGGGTTCCCCAACACGACTTGGCAAACTTCTCCAATTGCAACGGAGAAAAGAAGGTTTCGGGCGTGCGTTGCGCGGTACTTGTTTAGCGTTCACTGTAGACCCCCTCTAACTCCCCCTTGGCAAGGGGGAGAACTAAGCTTCCCCTCTTCCCAAGGGGGAGTTAGAGGGGTAGAAACTGCCAACGCTGAACAAGTATGCTGCGCGCCCGAAACCCTCTTTTTTATTCGTAACCTTTGCCAAGTCGTGTCCCCAACACGATTAAAGTTTGGTTTAAAGTTTGGGAGAACTAGGCTTCAATCACCACTCGCAAATTACTGCGTTTTTTTAACGATGCGGCAGGCTGTGGCCTCTCCCGATCGCTCAAATTCCAGATCCAGAACCGTATTGCCGATGTGGAGATTTTCAAGAGACAGCTGATTGAGGAATTGAGGCAGTTGGGGGGTATGAATCAACACCTCATTCTCGGGAGCGCGGGGCACCAGATTACCCATCATCTGAAGAAGCTGAAAGATCGTACCTGTCGCCCATACCTGGGGAGAACAGGCGACCGGATAGCGAATGGGGCTGCTGCCCGCAGTTCGTTCGTAGCCGCAAAATAGTTCGGGTGGACGGTAAGAGGGTTGCTCAGCCGTCATTTCAAAAATGCCCTGGGCAATTTCGAGGGCCTGATCTACGAAGCCGTGCGATCGCAATCCCATGTCAATCAAGCTATTATCGTGGGGCCAAACCGAGCCAATATGGTACCCCATCGGGTTGTAGGCCGGAGACTGACTGCTGAGCGTGCGAATGCCCCAGCCACTAAACTCCAGCTATGATGAACCCACCGAAGATGTTCAAGTCACAGGTGAAGTTCGCCAGCTTGTGACGGCTGATTTAGAGCAGGAATACGACCTCACTCTAGATCCGGAACTTTATGCAGAGTACGAAGATCGTCCCGCAATTATTGCAGAATCGATCGCCTTCGCTCCTGATCCGGAAGAAGTCACCGAAGAACCTGAGCAGTATTATGGACAAACCATTGCGGTTACAGGCGAGATTGGAGAACTGATTTCAACCAACATTTTTCAACTTCAAGAAGAAGGCTAGGGTCTGATTTAAGAGTTGTTTTTTCGTGCGCAAAGCGCACGAAAAAACAACCCTTTCAGCTAGTTTTAAAACACGCCCTAGTTTGAAGGTGATGAAGTTTTAGTCATCGGAGCGGACACTCTCCCCGCTGTCGATGAAGCTGAAGAAGTGGTCGTCACGGGTACGTTGCGGCCTTTCATTGCCAGTGAATTTGAGCAAGAGTACGACTTGACGTGGGATCTAGATATCCAGGAGCAACTGGAAGCAGAATATACAGAAAGACCCGTACTCGTTGCCGCTGAAGTGTATCTCGGCGCTCAGTAATCTTTTCTGTCAAATTCTGTCAAGGCTCTATCAAGTTTATGTCGCGATAGGCACATTATTGGGCCCGTGTTAGTGGCTTAAGAAGCATCGCTGAAATGTAGCCGTTCCAGGATTCATGCTGGCTGAGCGAAGTCGTTTTGCTTCGCAACGCTATCGCGAACGCATTGCGTCTCCCGCAGGGAGAAAGCCAAAACCAATTCATAAAGCCCCTTCTTTCGCGAAAAAACCTGCCACAGAGCGACCAATCCCGCTATCTCCTCCGGTAATCAGGGCGATCTTACCCCGCAACTTATCACTCCCGCGATAGTTCGGATCATCATATTCCGGTTTCGGCGTCATTTCCGATTCCAGCGCAGGGTTTCTTTCCTGAGACTGAGGGGGAATTTGGTCAGGTGTAATCGTCATAGTTCTTACCTAAATAGTTCTTACCTGATGAGATGCTTGTTTCTAAGAGATTACCCTCAAGTCCTCTGAAGGAGGACTTGAGGGTTTTGGAACGGTGTAGTCAGCGAATCTCTTAGCGCTTACCCAGCCATTTAGCGGCGATCGCCCCCACGGCTGCTCCCACCAGAGGATTACTCAAGAACTTGAGCATCGCAGGCTGATCAGCCAATACATCCTGGAAGATGTCGGGATGATTATGGTAAGTGAACGCTGCCAGTTTTGAAACATCATCTGCATTCATGCGGCTGGCGTGATGTGTGGATAAGCCGAGCTGCTTTTCCAGATCGCGATCGCTGAGGTTCCGCTTCTTGAGTTGCTTCAGCATATCGCGGGCTACATCATCGCGTTCGTTCGGCTTAATTTTGGAAATGGCCTCTCGCAATTCTGGTTCCATCTGACTGGTGGGAACCCTATCGGGGTGGAAGCCACGTCCAAACAATTTCCGCCGCTCATCGCGGGACGACCGCTTCGCAAAGTCATCAAAATTAGCGTACTCGCGCTCAGGTTGGGTATCGATGTCATCGATGCTTTCGACATTACCATTCGCCAGATCATTCATCACCTGGCGTTTGTATTCGTTACTGCTAGCCATAATTATCTCCTTACTGCTTGTCCAAATTCCTCAAGGGGAGGTAGGACAAATGATTGGTTATTAGTGGTACTCGATTTGACGGGAGGTGTTGTCATAATCAGCGGTCATGATCAGCTCTTTGTCTGGAGCATAGACCAGCACACTCAAATCCCGATTGGGGAAGTTACTGTGAAAACCGCGCATCAGCGATCGCGCCAGTTCTCTAACCTCCTGAGGCTTTACTTGAGGTGAGATAACGACACCAAGCTTGTCGTTATCCCGCACGTACGCGTCATTGACCAGCCCACGAGCTGTTTTGACAACCCATTGACCATAGCGTTCTCCAACGGCGGTGTCTCCACGCTCAAGTTGGCTGTAGGCTGAGGTTGGTGACAGAGGCGATGCTTGACGTGCTTGACTACCGCCAGCACAGGCGCTCGTTGTCAGCAACATCACCCCCAAACAAAAAGCAACAATTCCAAGACGAATTGATTTCAGAATATTCATAGCTTTCTCTTTGACTCGTTTTCGTTGACCAATTTTTTCTTACTTACAGCGCTATGCGTGTTCGTTAAGTACAGTTGTGTGGGTCGCACCGCGCCCCACACAACTGATTTTGTGCTTAACGCGTTTGCAAACCGCGATACTTTGATTACTTAAAGTCTTTAATGTCTGCAATAAGTGTTATATCAAGCAGAGGGCGATCGCCCTATCGTTCCTTGGAGGGACTCTCTACAGCAAAATAGGAGGATTTTTTGGCATTGCTGATTCGAGGGATGATCTTCGTAGGGGCATGGCATTGCCATGCCCCTACAGTAAGGCATTTGTAGGTCGCAAATTTCTGATTCATCTTCCAATTGCAACGCCGATTTTTTCACCGCCTCCCTGCCCTAGCAGAAGCCTCTGCTACCCTATCGATTGCCTCTCTGCAAACGCCACAGGTTAAACCGATCAATCGGAGATAATGTTGCTTCACCTCGCTGCGCCCGCCGCGCTTTTTCTGCCAGAGCTTCCCACTTATCACTCGCGTGATCACGCCCATGTTCGATGGCTTGCTTCCGCAGGTCAGTTTTGCCAATCTCGCGTTTGGTGCGGTCTAATCCCCGATAAATCTGATCAGAAGCTTCTTTTGCCCGTTGGGCAGCCCGATCCAAGTCAATCTCTTGGGCATCCGGGAATCGAACCGCATCGCTGCTAGCAGAACGGGTGTTAACTGAGGGGGTATTGTAGGATTCAGCTTCAGGAGTCAGTTCAGCTACCCTTCCTTCAGCTACCCTTCCTTCAGCAACTATTTGTTCAGAAACTATCTGTTCAGAAACAACAGATGTTGAATTGAGGTGGGGGAGTTGGGCGATCGCCCCCACATTCTCGCCAAAAACGCTCAATCCATTCACCGCCGCCAGGATAGTCAAACAAATACTTCCCATCACAGTAGCGCTTTGTCTTTTGCTGTGTCTTTCAAGTTTCAATCTTTTGACTGTCGATAAAAAAGAAGGAATACGCTTCAAAGATAGAGATACTAGGGTGTGTTTTAAAACTAGCTGAAAGGGTTGTTTTTTCGTGCGCAAAGCGCACGAAAAAACAACTTTTAAAACAGACCCTAGGCGAGTAACCGAATATAAGAATCGTGATAAACATCGTGGGGGTTGACCTTTAAGACGTTGAATTATAGAAAACATAATAGTGCTGTGTGAAAGTAGGTTAGAGCAAGCCATTGCAGGTGCCAGTGATCCTAAAAGCAGATGCTTCTATCACGGGTACACTACCTTCACCTTAAAGACCGTGGCGCAATTTCTCGTCTAACTTATGGATTATCCTGGCGATGATTTTGGCTCACTCAACCACTCCACGGCGTAGCGATCGCCCACGTTAGCAATTGCAATGGGCGATCGCCATGCCTCTCCAATCTTACTTGACGGTGTCCTTAAGGTTTTGGATGACGAGGTTAACCGCCAGATCTCCGCTGGAATTTGCAGACGCACTGGCTAACACCACGGCTGAAATTTGGCGGTCGGGCAAATACACCATATCTGATTGCCAACCCACCGTAGCTCCGTCGTGTCCCCAAAATCTTCCAACACCGGGCTGGCGTCCAGACTCAACACCCAGACCATATCGATAGCTCTTCAAATCACTAAAAAGTGGAATGTCAGAATTATCTTTGATCATTTTTTGCAGGGTGTTGGGAGCTAATAGTTCTCCCTGAAATAGAGCTTGAGAGAACTTGGCGATATCTGTCGCCGTTGAAACAACCCCACCTGCTGCGCCTGTCCACGATAATCCTTCATTCAGGTCGTCAAGCTGACCATCTCCGTCCACATCATCATAGGAATGAGTCAAGGTGCGCGGATTGACGCGCTCTTGTGGGGCAAACACCGTATCTTTCATCCCCAGAGGTTCAAAGATGCGCTGCTGGAGTTGGGTTGCCAGAGACGTGCCCGTTGCCTGCTCAATGATCTCTCCTAACAAAACATAGTTGCTGTTGCTGTAGGAAAATTCTGTTCCGGGTTTGGACAGCGCAGGTTTCCCTTCAATGTAAGCAAGCAGTTCTTCGGTGGTGTAGTTTTGTCCCAGTGAGGTTGGGTCACTGAAGAAGCGTTCGATCAGAGCAGGCTCAGTGGTGTAATCGCGGATTCCACTGGTATGACCGAGTAGTTGTCGGATCGTGATGCTATCTCCATTTGGAATCTTGCTGGCAAAATCGGGAAGCCACTGGCTCAAGGTATCATTCAGATTTAACTTACCTTCTTCCTGGATCTGCAAGACCGTTGTTGCAACGATGGGTTTGGTAATGCTGCCTGCGCCAAACAAAGAATTCTTATTAATAGGAGTCTGTGTGTCCCGATTCGCTATTCCGGCAAATCCTAGCCAAACAGTGCCATCGGGTGCATACACAGTTGCAGACAGTCCCGTCGCTTGAGGATAGTCCTCTAGAGTCCGGTCAAGATTACTTTGCAGCGTTTTAGCGAGCTGCGCATCCCCAAAAATGAAATCATCGGCGGATAGTTGTTGAGCATTGACGCCAGTGACAAAGGCGATCGCCTTACTCTGATCCAGCACGATGGTACTCCCCTTTGATTGCTGAAAGCTCAGGTCTTCAAAGGTTGCGCCCAATCGCAGGATCTTAACTCGGTCGGTTTCCCTCTCAAAGTCTTTGATAATGCTTGCTTGCATTGCGATCGGGCTACCCACGCCAAACACATCAGCGCCAGAGCCACCCGTAAGGCGATCGCCCCCCTCGTAGTCCATCAATACATCATCGCCCGTACCACCGTTGACGCGATCTGCATCCGCACCGCCATCGAGAGAATCATTGCCTGCACCGCCATTGAGATTATCCTTACCTGACTGGCCTTTGAGCGTGTCGTTGCCTTTGCTACCTGTAAGGCGATCGCCCCCTGAACCGCCCACCAACAAATCATCACCGTGATTGCCCAGCAAGCGATCGCGACCGCTTCCACCATTGAGCACATCATTCTTCTTGCCGCCCTGAATCCGATCGTTGCCGTTGTTTCCAAAGAGCACATTGGCTTTCTGGAATGCTCCCTGAATCGCGTCGTTGCTATCTAAGCCATAGAGCGTCGTGGTTGTAAGGTTACCCCGGAGCTCATCGTGGACATCTGTTACCTTTTGCAGACCTGATAGATGGTTGGCAGATGAAGTAAGTCCAGAATCAGAAGCTCTATTCAAACCAAGATGAGCATCTGAAGTGCTTCCGTTCGTTAAACCTGCAAGAGTTGTGCTCATTCCAGACGTAGAACCGTCCAAAGAAATAGTGTCTATCATCATTACTCCTCAATCGAGCTAGCGTGTAAACTGGCATGAATATACAAAGTGGAAGAGAGTCGCCACATTGAGCGATCGGACTTGACCGATGGATCAATAGCCCCGGCGTGAGGGCAAGTGCTAGGATTCACTCCAGTTCGATCAGAAGAAGCAATATGGCAGTTTCAAAGCGGCGGATGTCAATGGGCAGGTTCTTCGGGGGACAGCGATTCTTAAATAAGGGCATCACCTGGCTACAGCAGATAACAAACGCTTCTGCTTCGGTGGACTATCAAACCTGGCAACGCAGGTTTTTGGGCGATCGCCTCCGACTGTGCATCTGGATAGCGCTGCTGTGCAATGCAACCTTTGCAGCGATTAATTTCTACAACTTTGTCCTGCATCCTAATTCGGAAGTTATTCAACAAACCATTCAACTTCTGGGAGATCCACAGCTTTATGAAAAGCTCAAGTGGCTGTTAATCACAAGCGATTGGCTAACGATGCTGCTACTGCTGGTTTGCTTTTTTATCCGGCAAACGTCCTGGGGAAACAGACATCCAGTCATTTTATTTTTGATGATGTCGTGGTCAATGACGCTGGCTCCTCAAATACTCGGTACATTGAGTCAGTTCCCGATTCCGGCATCCTGGACTTTTATCTTTATGGCGCAGGTGGTGCTGGTGCCAATAAAGTGGCGACTACATCTGCTCTCGCAGTTGGGGAGCATTGGCTATTACTTTGGTGTCAATGGAGTTTTAGGAATCACTGAGATTCCGGGGATGCTGGGACTATTCGATTTAGAAGCGATCGCCTCAGCCCTCTGGATTTGCTTGATCTGCGACATTGCCGTATTTCTCTACGATCGCCTCCAGCAGCGAGAGTTTGAGTCGCGTCGGGAATTGCAGCTATTCCTTCATGCGGTGACCCACGATCTGCGGACTCCCGTAGTGGGCACCTCCATCGTGTTGCAAAAGCTGCTGCAAAAAGCCAACGCAGCAGACGGTCAGGCAACGATCGCAGCAGCAAAGTTAGAGCAAATGTTGGTCGGGAGCGATCGCCAACTCAACTTAATTAACTCTATCCTAGAAGCGCACAGTAGCGAACAGAGCATAACTCTGGCCTGTCAGCCGTTACAGCTCAGCGCACTCATCGAGTCTGTGCTTGCTGATTTAGCCGCGCTATTGGAACAAAATCAGGTCGTTCTCACCAATCAGATTACTGCCGAACTACCGCTCATCGAAGCGGATCGCAATCACCTCTGGCGGGTCTTCAGCAACTTAGTGACCAATGCCCTAAAGCACAATCCACCGGGAATTACCCTAACGCTGAATGCAGTACTGCAAACCCCTCGACTGATTCGCTGCACCATTCAAGACAACGGCGTTGGCATTCCACCGCAGCAGCAACGCCATTTGTTTGAGCTTTATTATCGGGGATCGCAGTCTCACTACATACCGGGGCTGGGGTTGGGGCTATATTTGTGTCGCCAAATTATTACCGCCCACGGAGGGCAAATTG
>JAYKJC010000413.1:0-3941 GCA_035285885.1 Leptolyngbyaceae cyanobacterium
GCGGAGGGGCTGTAACCGCAGAGATGTATGTGCCTAAAGCTCGTACGCATGTTTGGCAACAAGTGACCGAATATTCTCAGTGGGTTCACTTTTTTCCTGACATGGTGAAGAGTGAGGTGCTCTCAAAGAGCGATGGTCTAGCCAAAAGCACCAAACGCCTCTACCAAGTGGCTCGTAAGGCTTTCTTCCTGTTATCCGTTCAAGTGGAAATTTATCTCAAGGCGATTGAAAGCACCCAGCACACCGCATCCAATCGGATTCGGTTTGTAATGGAGAAAGGAACATTTCAAGATTTTGAGGCAGAATTACAGCTCCAGGATTTCGAGCAAGGGACGCTACTGACCTACACTGTTCAAGCGACTCCCAATATTCCAGTGCCTTCTGCGTTGATCCAGGAAGCGATGAAGCTTGACCTTCCCAGCAATATGAAGCAGATGCGTACGGTCATTTGTCGGGCGTAATTAGATCGAGCGTAATTAGATCGGGCTTAATATTTGCTCCAGTATGCTGTAACTCGCTCCCACAGTTCGATACAGTGAGTCTTTGAGACTTGAGGCTATTTGGGCGTGCAGACGCAGCCCGCACGCCCAAATAGCCTTATGTGATAGCCACCATCCAGTACAATAACCAGGAATGTGAGATTGATTTGATTTTTGTGTATACCCTGGGGTCAGAAGTCCCTGTGGTCACAAAAGTCTGAACATACTTGGAACGCAGAGCATAGGTGCGAGACTGGGAGGTCATGAATATGCGGATCTTGGTGATGGGAGGGACGCGGTTTATCGGCGTTTACCTCACAAAAATGCTGGTCGCTCACGGGCATGAAGTGGTGCTGTTTAATCGAGGCAATCAGCCAGCACCTATTGAGGGGGTTCAGCAAATTCATGGCGATCGCACGGATGCGGCTCAGCTCAAGGAAAAGCTCTCGGGTGAATCCTTTGATGCAATCTTCGACAACAACGGTCGAACGCTGGACGATACTCAACCCCTCGTGGATATCTTCAAGGGAAAAATTCAGCATTTTGTTTACGTGAGTTCTGCCGGAGTTTATCTCAAATCTGACCAGATGCCCCACGTGGAAGGGGACGCTGTCGATCCTGAGAGTCGCCATAAGGGGAAGTTCGAGACAGAAACATTCCTGGCTGAGCAAGGCATTCCATTCACATCGGTGCGCCCGGTCTACATTTACGGGCCGCAGAACTACAACGACGTAGAAGCGTGGTTTTTCGATCGTGTTGTGCGCGATCGCCCCATCCCCATTCCGGGCAACGGTTTATATATCACTCAGTTGGGACACGTCAAAGACCTGGCAGCAGCAATGGTTGCGGTGTTGGGTAATCCAACAGCGGTGGGCAAAATTTACAACATATCCGGATCGCGGTACGTCACGTTTAATGGATTGGCGAAAGCCTGTGCGATCGCCGCAGGCAAATCAGCAGAAGACATCAAGCTGGTTCACTACAATCCCAAAGACTTCGACTTCGGGAAGAAAAAAGCCTTTCCTCTCCGGGCACAGCACTTTTTTGCTGACATCCATCAGGCTACACAAGAGTTGGACTGGACGCCCGAATACGACCTCGTGGACGGACTCAAAGATTCATTTCAAACCGACTACCTCGCATCAAAGCGAAATGAGGCAGAAATTGATTTTTCCCTTGATGACCAGATCTTGAATTCTGGAGCTTAGGAATAGGGATTCAACAAAGCGTACCCGTCCCCTTCGACTCCGCTCAGGGGACGGTTACAACAAAGCCCACTGTTCGGGATCGAGTCATTCACCTATTTCTTGTCGATGCAGGTTTTTCCAGTCCAGGAAGGCTAGAGTGGATGTGGTCGTGTGGCTCAACTGAAACAGCATGCCCGGAAAAGTTCTGACAGAAGGCGATCGCGCCATGCGATCAGACCAGGCTCGGTTCCATCACAATGTCGATGGAACGGGTGTCACCATTGGCATTATTTCAGATAGCTTCGATGCGTTGGGTAAGGCAGACGCCGACATCCGACAGGGAGAACTGCCCGGACAACGAAATCCCAATCGATATCTCAGCGCCGTGCAAGTGCTGAGGGATGATCCCACAGGCAGCGACGAAGGGCGCGCCATGGCCCAAATCATTCATGACGTGGCCCCAGGGGCAGCACTGTTGTTTTATGCTCCGCGCTCGGTACTGGATTTTGCCCTGGGCATAGATGAGTTAGTCGAAGCGGGGGCTGACATCATCGTCGATGATTTGGGATTTTCAGAACAGCCCTTTTTTCAGGATGGCCCCGTCTCTCAGGCGGTGTCTCGTGCGGTGCAGCGGGGGGTTACCTATATCAGCGCAGCGGGCAACTATGGCCATGCCTCTTACGAAAGTGAGTTTCGAGCATCGGGCCAAACGTTTACGGTTTCGGGCGCAACTTTTGAAGCCCATGACTTTGATCCCGGCATTGCAACAGATATTTTTCAATCCATCACGATTCCTGGGTTCAGTGACTTTGACATCGCTTTCAACTGGAGTGAGCCGTTCCGATCCTTTGGCTTGGGGGCAGGTGCGACCAACGATATCGATTTGTTCTTGATGACTCAACCTCGGGTGCCTGTTTCCTTTCAGGATTTTGCCCTTGTGGCGGCGTCCCTCAATACCAATATTGGAGGAGACCCGCAAGAATTTCTCTTTGTTTCTAATCGCTCATTTCGTGAAACGGAATATTATTTGGTGATTGGGAAACAGCAAGGCATCTCAAACGCGCCGAACCCTGAACTCATCAAGTGGATCGACTTTGAGAATGTGGGAACTGAATATGAGTATGTCAACGAATTCTTGGGGCAATCTGAGAATGGAACGGTGTATGGGCATCCCAATGCAGAAGGGGCGATCGCCGTTGGAGCCGTGCAATTTGATCGGACGCCAGCGTTTGGCGAAACCATCATTACTCCTCGGCTTTTCACCAGTCTGGGGGGCACGCCCATTCTGTTTGACACCAGAGGACAAGAACTAAGGAATCCGGTCATTCGAGACAAGCCTCAGCTCATTGGCCCTGACGGAGTTTCGACCTCGGTGCTTGATTTTGAAACGTTTCCCGGCACCTCTGCCGCTGCCCCCCACATCGCGGCTGTTGTGGCGCTGATGCTTGAACGGGCGGGGAAGCGTCGATTATCACCGGATGACATTCGAGACATTCTGCTGAAGTCCACCCTCGACGTGGGTACTCCGGGATTTGACCGCATCACAGGCAGCGGGTTTATTCAGGCGAACCTTGCGGTGATGAATGTGGCTCCGACCCTCGTCGTCGCGGAGGGGCAAACTCGACTGACAGGCACTGCTCGTGCCGATAACCTCATCGGCAGCCCCACGAATGATCGACTGATCGGACGGGGTGGGTTTGACGTGTTGATGGGGCTCAGAGGCCACGATCAATTGAAGGGAAATGGAGGAAATGACTGGCTGCAAGGAGCCGCAGGTCGCGATGTGTTGAATGGCAACCGGGGGAACGACACACTTTCAGGAGGCAATGGTCGCGATCGCCTCCTCGGGAAGGGAGGCAATGACCATCTGGTGGGAGATCGAGGCAACGATCATCTGACGGGTGGAGGAGGGCGCGATCTGCTCTGGGGCAAAGGAGGGGGCGATCGCCTTAGCGGGCAAGGAGGGGGCGATCGCTTCGTTCTCGAACAAGCACCCGGTGTAGACATCATCACCGATTACCAGGACGGCAGAGACCAGTTTGTCCTGGCAGATGAACTCACCTTTGAGGAACTCACCTTCCGATCCCGAGGCAGTCATACCCTTGTTAGAGTGGGACGCAGCACCCTCGCTCGCATCAATGATCTTCGACCTGAACAATTAACCGTTGATGACGTGATCGACTTTGCTTTGCCAGCGGAGCCCGTCTAACCACCGAGATTAATCCGTCATCAACGTGTAGGCCAACGAGATACATTCCACGAGCACTCGCTTAAA
>JAYKJC010000414.1:0-4816 GCA_035285885.1 Leptolyngbyaceae cyanobacterium
AATATGGATTGCGTGGTTCAGCATTCTCCAGGTCTCAAGCACGTCGTGTACAGAATTGCAGCAGTTTCTGCCGTCACAACCGGATTTTGCCACCGAATCGGTGGAACTGACGGTCGTCGGCTATAACGTTGAATCTGGAGGCGCGAACCCCGTTGTCCTTGCGGAGCAGTACATTGGGCCACTGGATGGTGTCGATCTGTGGGGCTTCTCTGAGGTGCAAAATGCAGAGTGGTTGCGGTTGCTTGAGCAAGGTGCTGAGTTGGGGGAGAATACCGATTTTCGCTCTATTCTGGGAGCGTCAGGTGGGGGCGATCGCCTCGCAGTCGTCTATGACTCCAGTCTTCTCCGAGCCATCAGCCATGAAGAACTGGATGCGCTGAGCTTTGGGGGACGGGTACGGGCAGCACTCATCACCCGTTTTCAAATTCGTGATAACGGGCAAGAATTTCTCTTCGTGGTCAATCACCTCTACCGCAGCAAGGATGAGTTACGTCACGAACAGGCGCAAATGTTGAATGCCTGGGCACAGAACCAATCGCTTCCGATTATTGCCGTAGGCGACTACAACTTTGATTTTGATGTGACGGAGGGGGACGGGGGGAAGCGCGATCGCGGCTTCGATCTGCTAACCGCAAACAATGTGTTTCAGTGGGTTCGCCCAGAGGTTTTGGTTGAAAGTTACTGTAGCGATCGCTATGACAGCATTCTGGACTTTACCTTCGTCGGTAACCAAGCTACCACATGGACGGTAAAAGACTCCATCATTCTATTCGCCTCACCGGACAGCACCTACTGCCCCGATGATGCGCTCAAAAGCGATCATCGTCCCGTCGCCGCGACGTTCGAGGTTCCTCCCCTGTCGCCCTAGCAGAAGCCAACTGGCGCAAAAGGCAGATACAGCGATTTGCTTTGACCAATGTGTTTTAAACTCACAAAACCATTAAGAATTGACGTTAGTGGGGGCAGCTCGCTTTACAATCTAATATCCATGAAAATTTCTGGGTTCATTTAATCCTTCTTCCTCAACTTACTGCCCTAGTCCTCAATCCGTTGATTCAGTAGCCATGCATACGTTTTTACCCATCGCCTATTTTGAGCATCAGTTTGTTCCATTTGAAAACGCGACGATCTCAGTTGCAACGCATGCACTGCACTATGGCACTGGGGCATTCGGCGGCCTCCGGGGCATCCCCGATCCCAGTAATCCTAAGCAGGTCTTGCTCTTTCGCCTCGATCGCCATTGTGAGCGACTCAGTGCCAGTGCTCGTTTCTTGAACTATGACCTGCCCGCCGACAAAATCCAATCGGTCATTATCGATTTCGTTAAGAAAAACAGCCCCAACACCTCCTTTTACATTCGTCCCTTTGTCTACACCTCAGACTTGGGCATTGCACCTCGCCTGCATAACGTCGAGAAGAATTTCTTTGTGTATGGACTAGAACTGGGCGATTATCTCTCACCCGACGGCGTGAGCTGCCGCATTAGTTCCTGGACTCGACAGGAAGACCGCAGCCTACCGCTCCGAGGCAAAATCAGTGGGGCTTACATCACCTCATCTCTCGCAAAAACAGAAGCGGTTGAGTCTGGGTTTGACGAAGCCATTCTCATGAATGCGCAAGGCAAAGTCAGTGAAGCAACGGGCATGAACGTTTTCATCGTCCGAAACGGACAGCTCATTACTCCCGGTTTCGAGCAAGATATTTTAGAAGGCATCACCCGAGACAGTGTAGTGACCCTTGCACGAGATATGGGTATTCCTGTTGTTGAGCGAGCCATTGACAAATCTGAGTTGATTGTTGCCGATGAGGTCTTTCTCAGCGGAACCGCAGCGAAAATCACTCCCGTAAAGCGGATTGAAATTTATGACATGCCGACTGAAAGACCCATCACCAACCGCTTACGGGAAAATTTAGTTGCGATTACAGAAAATCGGTCAGAGGTTTACAAAGACTGGATAACAGTTGTTCCTATCGGATAGCGCTGTGTTGCGATGGGCTAACGTGAGCTAAAAAAAGAACCCCTGCCCATGAGAGGTCATGGACAGGGGTTTCATCGTTCTAGCGAAGCAGAGTTTCTAAAAAGGACTTACACCTTTTTCAGCCAGCTAAACATTGCCCGCAGATCCGTACCGACTTCCTCAATCGGATGCTCCGCTTCCTGGCGACGCATGGCGTTAAATCCAGCCCGGCCTGACATATTTTCGAGAACGAACTCTCGTGCAAATTGTCCTGACTGAATTTCGCTGAGAATTTTCTTCATCTCCGCACGCGTCTCATCGGTCACGATGCGAGGCCCACGAGTATAGTCTCCATACTCAGCGGTGTTGGAGATGCTGTCGCGCATAGTTGCCAGCCCACCCTCAACGATTAGGTCAACAATCAGCTTCACTTCGTGCAGACACTCAAAATAGGCGAGTTCAGGCTGATAGCCTGCATTCACAAGGGTCTCGAAACCCGCTTTGATCAACGCGCTCAAGCCACCGCATAAAACGACCTGTTCTCCAAAAAGGTCGGTTTCAGTCTCTTCGCGGAAGGTAGTTTCTAGAATTCCAGCACGGGTGCCGCCGATGCCTTTCGCGTAGGCCATAGCGCGATCGCGCGCTTGTCCAGACGCATCTTGATAGACTGCAAATAAACAAGGAACCCCTTGACCTTGCTCATAGGTGCGACGAACTAAATGCCCAGGCCCCTTGGGCGCAACCATCACCACGTCTACCGTCGAGGGAGGGATAATTTGCGCAAAGTTAATGTTAAAACCATGGGCAAAGGCTAGAACTTTGCCCTCGCTCAGGTGAGGCTGAATTTCATTGGCATAGACCGTTCTCTGCACCTCATCGGGTAACAGAATCATAATCATGTCTGCTGCGGCAGCTGCATCTGCCACGGGTTTGACCGTCAGTCCTTCGGCTTCAGCTTTTGCGGTGGATTTGCTCCCAGGATACAAACCGACGACCACATTCACGCCACTGTCTTTGAGGTTGAGGGCATGGGCATGTCCTTGAGAACCATATCCAATGATGGCAACCGTTTTGCCAGACAGTAAATCAAGGTTTGCGTCGGAATCGTAATACATTCTGGCCATGGGAGGTCTCCTTTGAGCAAATTTAAGCAATGAAACGCTGCGTTAGTAGTAACAAGCATTCAATCTTATCAAAAGACCATGCCTTATTTGATCGATTTTGTGCATAGCTTTTCTAAATGAAATGGGCGCACAACTTGGCAAACTGCTCCAATTGCAATGAATAAAAGAGGACTTCGGGCGCGTGCCGCACGCCCAAAGTCCTCTTTTATTCGTAAACTTTGCCCAGTCGTGATGAGCGAAGAGAAACAAACAAAATGCCGATGCTGCACCTTCTTCATTTCAGGATGTTTAGGGTCATGATCGGGATCACATCAAAATGATGAGAATAAACACCCGTAATTCCTGGAAACGAAGCCCGAACCTCATGAAGTTTTTATCTACGAACCCATTCAGTGCACGGAATAGATTCGTACTTGATTCACCCACCCTTCTATTTCTGATAAGGAATAGATTGAGGTTCACCAACTGGGAATGCAAGGAGTTTGACAAAGAAACGTATGATGACTGCAATTCTTGCAACGGCTGCCTTAGCCTCTTTTGCAAATCCAGCTTTCTCTCTTGAAGGTCGCCATGCCGAAGAGTTTCGATCAAGCTTGGGCAAGAAGCTTGCTGAGCGCACTCAGCAAGAATTCTATGCCGGGCTGGGCAATCAGTAGTGATGAGTTTGCGTTAACTCATTTGCTATAGACACTTGCAACGACTCATTTGAATGAGAAGGCGATCGCCCCCACCGCTTTCACACAACACATATAATCCCTGACTTTTCAACAAAAGCCAGGGATTTTTTGAATTTGCTTTTAAGAGCATGCGCTTCTTAGTAAAGTCCAATCCAGGCAAGAAGCCCTTGACCTGTCAGATATTCAATCACCAACACGGCGACAAATCCGATCATCGCAGCACGCCCATTCAATTTTTCTGAATACTGATTGAAGCCAAACTTGGGTTCTTGAAGGTTTGGAGTTACAGAGGGTTCAGGAGCAGCCATAAAAACACCTGTTACAAAAGTTTATGTTTAATTCTATTTTGCGAGAAGACTGGGGCTGCGTCAACCCAGTGCAGGGTTTCATCGTATGACAGGGAAACGAGGAGGAGGGCGATCGCACGTTTGCTTAAGGCGTTTCTACTGACAATGGGCATGAACCCTGATGCGGTAATGTCGGACCAACCGCCGAAAAGAAGTTACGGGCAAAGAAGTTAGACGTCAGAACCCAGAAGGCAGAAGGCGTAGCGATCCCCATCCATCAATCCGGAAGCTTTTTGAAAAATTTATAGTTTATTGGTTCCATACGGGTAAAACTCTTCATCATTTGCCTGCTATGGTTCGAGATAAGTTTCAGTGTTTGTGACTTCCGAGAGATATTCCTCGCAATTTCCACAATGCTAATGTGATGATTGTGTAAGGCAGCACATTTTTCTAGAACTTTCTCGGGCATAACCAGTCATAGACTCATGATTAACTTAAGTACTATTATTCAGGAATGGCTTAGCTAATATGACTGCATTTAGCCCTGCGTTTCCCGGTTCTCGCTATCCGTCAAAGCAACAGCAGCGTCGAAGCGCATTACTCAGGGGCGATGTTCTACTCGATACTCGTAGCCACTCCTTATGCGGAGGGGCTGTAACCGCAGAGATGTATGTGCCTAAAGCTCGTACGCATGTTTGGCAACAAGTGACCGAATATTCTCAGTGGGTTCACTTTTTTCCTGACATGGTGAAGAGTGAGGTGCTCTCAAA
>JAYKJC010000415.1:0-4009 GCA_035285885.1 Leptolyngbyaceae cyanobacterium
TTTCCCGGTCAAGGAGATCGATGATGAGCGATAGGCAGACAACATTAATTCTTGTTGGACTGAAGAGGTGGACGGCTACAGAGGTAAAATAATGGGCCAAAGAGGGGAACGAGGGCGATCGCCCAGAATCGCCGTAAATTCCATTGGCCGTGCCGCGCCATATCATCCGGGAAGAGAGAGGTGAGTGGAAATACAAGTCCCATCAAGAGAAAATCCAGCGTAATCAGGTGAACGAAGGTGAGGTGCTGAAACTGATAAATAAATTCTTCCCAATCTCCGGTCAGCAGGGCATAGAAAATAAGAAAGAGGGTCACCATTAACAACACGACTCCCGTGGAACGTCGGTCAAGTAAGGTGAGCCATCTATCTTCCTTCCCGTCAAAGGTCTGGCTTCGCTGGCGAAATAAGAAATACGGCATTAGCCATAAGAGACCCAAGAAATTAGAGCCAATAAAAAATGGCCATGCAGGAATGTTCTGCATTTGGCCATCTAAGAACATGAGGCAGGCATAGATCATCGGCCACACGCCCATGAGCCAGAAAATCGCCACCAATTAATGGTTTACCTCACTCAATTGAAAGGTAAGAAGATGGGCCACCAGGGGCCAGGTCTCCGGCTGACCAAGAGGATTGAGCCAGAGAGTATAACCCACAAAGCTGAGCCAGATTCCCCAGAGGATGAAGGTTCTGATCACGAACATCACGAACATCTAAACACAGAGCTTCCAGATACGCACCTACTGGACGGGAGTAATGACGCCGCAGGCAAGGCGATCGCCACTATCACCGGACGGATCTGTGATGTAATCATCCGCCGTCGCGTGAATGATTAGGGCACTGCCATCCTCATCAAAAATAGACCGTGAGTATCCCGTAGCTCAGCGGTCGCTGAGGGTGCGCCTTGGGCGTAGGCGGGTAGGGCGATCACACTCATTGCCAAAACAATGGCGAAGAGTCTCAAAATCTTATTCATAAATTTGTTCGTAATCCGTTAAAATCAATCTCTTGCATTTATTTAGAAAAGAAATATATCTAGAAAAGAATAGAAAAGCCTCAATGGACATCTACAAATCCACTTAAATCCCCAGATCCCTTAAAATCCCCTGAATATCTCTTGAGTCAATCCTTGAGTCAATCAAGGAATTGAAACAGAACAAGGAACTGAAATAATCAAGGAATTGGGATAAATACTAAAAGTTTTTCCCTATTGCATCATCTAACTAATGAGTGATCGTCTGGGCACAAAGGGTAGAGGGCGATCGCCCCCTTCAACGTTAAGGCAATTAAGCAACTCAATTAAGCAACTCAATTTAAGACACGGGCCTGATTGCCTAACACATCTTCTGAAATGACCAGAAATCGTAGGTTGTGGTTGACGCAAGGAAACCCACACTGCCGTTAAAATCTGACCGTGTTAGGTTTCGCAAGCTCAATTCCAACCTACAACGCCAAATTTTCTGGCCACGAAATAAAATGTGTCAGACAGCCAGGACACGGGCTATCGTTATTTAAGTTATTAGGTACATATACCCTATAAGCTAAAAGAGGAGTCTTTACGACCTGGAAATCGTATAGGGTCAGTTGCAAAATATAAAAATAGCTTTGTCCACGCAGTTAGATTTGCAGATTGAGGATCTATGTCATCAGAGTTGATTGCCGCTCAGCAACCCAGTGTTTCATCCAATGGAGTTACGTCTGAAGTTTCATCCCAGTCCCCGTCGTCTCCAAACAGCACCTCCCGCAATGGGAAAACCTCGCTTTATGCCCATGCTTCGGCATCCAGCGAAATCTGGGGGAGTTTTGAGAGCCGTCACATCGGGCCAACTCCCGATGAGGTTGCTCAAATGCTGGAGGTGCTGGGGCTAGACAGCCTGGATGATCTGATTGACCAAACGGTTCCTGCACGCATTCGCCTGTCTCGTCCATTGGCGCTCGAAGCCAGTCAAGAAGAACATACGCTATTGAACAAGTTGAGGGCGATCGCCACTCAAAACAAAGTATTCCGTTCCTTCATCGGCATGGGCTACTCCAACTGCCTCACCCCAACCGTCATTCAGCGAAACATTCTAGAAAATCCCGGTTGGTACACCCAATACACACCCTATCAACCTGAGATTGCCCAGGGTCGCCTGGAAGCGTTGCTCAATTTTCAGACAATGGTGACCGATCTGACTGGATTGGAAATTGCCAACGCCTCACTGCTTGATGAGGGAACAGCCGCCGCCGAGGCCATGACCCTCAGCTACGGCCAGTCCAAGAGCAAAGCCAACACCTTCTTTGTGTCTGAACACTGCCATCCTCAGACCATCGCCGTAGTGAAGACGCGCGCATTGCCGCTGGATATTGATGTTCTCGTCGGTGATCATCGCACCTTTGATTTCAGCACGCCGATTTTCGGAGCCCTCTTGCAATATCCCGCCACCGATGGGGCAATTTACGACTATGCTGACTTCATTCAGAAAGCGCACGAGAATAAGGCATTGGTGACGGTTGCTGCGGATCTACTGGCCTTGGCTCTGCTGACTCCGCCTGGAGAATTTGGAGCCGACATTGCGGTCGGCAATACTCAGCGCTTTGGGGTACCTCTTGGCTTTGGCGGCCCCCATGCGGCCTACTTCGCCACCAAAATGGACTATCGGCGTCAGCTCCCCGGTCGCCTGGTAGGGGTTTCCCAGGATGCGTCTGGCAAACCTGCCCTCCGCCTTGCGCTCCAGACCCGTGAACAGCACATTCGTCGAGACAAAGCCACCAGCAACATCTGTACAGCGCAAGTACTGCTCGCCATTATGGCAAGCATGTATGCGGTCTACCACGGCCCCGAAGGCTTGAAGGCGATCGCCCAACGCATCCACACCCTCACCTGCATCCTGGCGAGCGGACTTGAGAAACTCGGCTTCTCCATCGGCAGTGATCCCTTCTTCGATACTCTCTGCGTAGACGTTGAAGAGAATGGCTCGGCAGCAATGGCTAAGCGGGCGATCGCCCAGCAGATCAACCTCCGCACCTTGGATGACAGCACCATCGGCATCTCCCTCGACGAAACCACAACGGAGCAGGATGTTCTAGACATCCTCCAGATTTTTGCCGGAGACAACCCACTCCCGTCTACACTCAAAGATCTCCTCCAAAATCCAAAATCCGAAATCCAAAATTCTTCTCTTCTTTCTCCCTTCCACCGCACCACCCCCTACCTCACCCATCCCAGCTTCAACCGCTATCATTCTGAAACTGAGATGCTGCGGTATATGCATCGCCTCCAGGCCAAAGACTTGTCGCTGACGACTGCCATGATTCCGCTGGGGTCTTGCACCATGAAGCTGAATGCAACGTCAGAAATGCTGCCTGTGACCTGGCCAGAATTCGCTCAAATTCATCCGTTTGCTCCAGCCGAGCAAACCCAGGGCTACCGCATCCTGTTTCAGCAACTTGAGGCGATGCTGTCTGAAATCACAGGCTTTGACGGCATTTCTCTCCAGCCCAATGCGGGGTCTCAAGGAGAATACACCGGATTGCTGGTGATTCGCCAATATCATCAGTCCAGAGGAGAGGGCGATCGCCACATCTGCCTCATTCCAGAATCGGCCCACGGGACGAACCCTGCCAGTGCGGTCATGGCGGGCATGAAGGTCGTGGTTGTAAAGTGCGACAAAGACGGCAACATTGATGTTGATGATCTGAAAGCTAAGGCCGAAAAACATGCCGACAAGCTCGCTGCGTTAATGATCACCTATCCGTCTACCCACGGTGTCTTTGAAGAAGGCATTCAGGATATTTGCAAGCTGATTCATGCAAACGGCGGACAGGTCTACATGGATGGAGCCAACATGAATGCCCAGGTCGGGCTCTGCCGTCCGGGAGACTTTGGCGCAGATGTCTGTCACCTCAATCTCCATAAAACCTTCTGTATTCCCCACGGTGGGGGTGGTCCCGGTGTGGGGCCCATCGGGGTGAAGCAGCACCTCGTTCCATTCCTTCCTGGACATCCCCTCGCCACCATCGGCAACACGGA
>JAYKJC010000416.1:0-7008 GCA_035285885.1 Leptolyngbyaceae cyanobacterium
ATTAAAGGCCGGGAGTCGATTAGTTGCGTCCACAGCACGGTCAAACACTGGAATGGCCTCGATGGCACGTCCCAGCTTGGTCAGTGCGGTGCCTCTCCCCACCAATGCCTGGGGTGAATCGGCCTGACTATTCAGTGCCTTATCGAAGCTGCCGAGGGCGTCATCGGATCGACCCATTTGATTCAACAAGTTGCCTCGGGCCGTCCAGGCGAGGGTGTTGGTGGGTTCTTCTCGAACCGCCTTATCGAAGTTTTCCAGAGCTTCATTGGTTTTTCCAGCTTCAGCAGCGGCAAACGCTGCCGCAAGGGGAGGAGATACAGCCGTGACATCAGAGGATGCATCGCTCGGTGGTCTATCTGCAGGTAACCCGGTAGCCGACCGAGAAGCTGGTTCTGGAGCGGCCTCTGATGACCGCCGCCGACTCAGCCACCAGAGCAGCAGAGCCAAGAGGGCCAGCGGCAGCAACCACCAAATCCAAGCAGGTAATTTGCCACGGGCAGGCGTCACCGATGAGATGTAGCCGTCAATGGGGTCACCCACAGGTTCTCCCTCAATAGTCCGAGCCTGGAGAGTGCCATCCGTTCCCCCCGTAAACATGGATGACCCGTCAGGGCTGAGAGCTAAGGCGGCGATCGCCCCTCCTCCTTCGACCACCCTTGTAGACTCACCGTCCTGATTCCAGAATCGGAGAGATCCGTCTGTGCCTGCACTCACCAACTCCGAGCTTCCAGGAATGAAGGCAACGCTATTGACCGCACCACTATGGCCTTCGAATGGTTCTCCAATCGGATTGCCGTCCAAATCCCACAGACGAACGGTGCCATCGCCCCCAGCGCTGGCGATCGCTTCCCCTTCTTCATCAAAGGCGATACTGTTGACGGCCCCTGAATGCCCGGTCAACGGTTCTCCAATCGGGTTGCCATCTAAGTCCCATAGGCGCACCGTGCCATCGGCTCCCGCACTGGCGATCGCATCACCATCCGGACGAAATGCCAGACCATTAATGGCCCCTTCATGCCCTCTAAACGGTTCTCCAATTTGATTACCTTCCAAATCCCAGCGCCAGATGGTGCCGTCTGCTCCGGCAGTGGCGATGGATTCCCCATCCGGACTGAATACCACTGACGTGATCGCACTGTCATGTCCCGTGAGGGGGTTGCCAATGGGCGTGCCGTCAAGGTTCCAAAACTGGATGCTGCCATCGTTCGTCGCGCCGACCAGGCGAGTCCCGTCAGGACTAAAGGCAAGGGAACTGAGCTGTCCGGGCAACCCCGACAAAGGCTCACCGACGGGATTGCCGTCTGCATCAAAAATTCGCACCGTGCCGTTGTCGCTAGCCGCAGCCACGAGTTCTCCATCTGGACTGTAAGCCAGAGAGGTGCTGTAGAGAATGCCTCCGATGGCTGGAACATTGAGAACCTGCGCCGATGCATCGACCGAGTCTGGATCAACTGCTGCCGCTTCTTCTTCCTTGGCTTCTTGGACAGCGGCCTGCCCTACATCTGCGGTTGCAAAGCCAAGGAAGGCGGTGGCGGCGTCCGATGGTTCTTCGTAGTAGACGTAGCCCCGAGGCTGAGAATAGGGATAGGCCGGATTATCCGGAAGGGTCTGGTGCATGGAGATGATTTTGACATCGTCTCGATCGATCACCTGGCTGGCGATCGCATAGCCAATGCCCGTCGGCCCCAACGCTCCAATCACTGCCGACGTATCATCTTCGACGGTAATGGCCGTATCCCCCGTTCTAAATGGAGCAGCCTGAAACACCTCATAGCGGCTGAGGGAGAGTCGCGTATCGCTCATTTCATCGCGGTCCACAAACCGAATGGGGCTCGATTCGCCTCCGACTTCTGACCAGTCGGTAATTTCCCCCCGAAACATCTGAGCAAACTGCGCGAAGGTCAGGTTTCCGTCAAAGGGGTTCGCCGTCCCCACGATGATGGCAATTTTCTCGCGACTGATGGGAACCTCAACAAAGCCCTGTTCCTTTTCTTCGTCGGTGAGGGGGCGTCCTACTGCCGCCAAATCGATGTCCCCATTGCGGAGCGCGTCGAGGGCTTCATCCGTGCCCTGACTCGCCAAATCAACTGTCGTTCCCTCATACTGCTCCTCAAACCGCTGCTTCAGGGTTTCGTTGAGCACCGTCATGCTGCTCGACCCATCGACACGAACGGTCGTATCGGTCGAAACAGAATCCGGCAACGGAAACGTCGTGGGCTCGCCCGATGTTTGAGCGATCGCCATCTGTGCATCGTTCCGAAACGCCGTGATGACAGAAACAGGGGCGATCGCCAGAGACGATAAAAGAGCAAGGCCGAGGGCTACCGACTTAGGGAACATGGTCATTGCTTTTCTTAAAAAGAATTTACAAAAGAGGATTTTCGTTAAAAATACGACGAAAGATCGCAAGACACAATAGGCAGTTTAATCGAAACCTAGTCGAGCGTGGCGTGGCGCTCCAGTGCAAATTGAACGAGCTGATGCACCAAGTCCTCAAACGCAACTCCAGTGGCTTCCCACAGCATGGGGTACATGCTCGTTGCCGTGAAGCCAGGCAAGGTGTTCACTTCATTGACGAAGATCTCGCCCGTCGCCTCCACATAAAAACAATCAACCCGTGAAATGCCCGCACCATCGACGGCTTGAAAAGCCTGAATCGACATCTCACGAATCTTTTGGGTGATGGTGTCGGGCAACGGTGCTGGAATGTGGAGCTGGGCAAGTCCTTCGGTATATTTCGTTTCGTAGTCGTAGAAATCGCTTTGATGGGTGATTTCGCCCAAAACAGAGGCTTTGGGATTGTCATTGCCCAGCACGGCACATTCAATTTCGCGAGCTTCGACTCCTTCTTCAACCACAATCCGGCGATCATAGGAGGCGGCACTGTCCAGAGCTGCTTCGAGTTCGTTGCGCGATCGCACTTTGGCAATGCCCACCGATGACCCCAAATTCGCAGGCTTGACAAAGCAGGGATAGCTCAGCTCCTTTTCGATGCGATCGCACAGTTTAGGAAACACACAGGGATTTGACCAAATCTCCGCCCGATCGACCGCGACATATTTCACCTGTGGCAGTCCGACCTGCTCAAACGCCATCTTCATGGCGATCTTGTCCATGCCAACCGAAGACGCCAAGATGCCAGACCCTACGTAGGGAACCTGCATGAGCTGCAAGAGTCCCTGGATCGACCCATCCTCGCCATTTGGCCCGTGAAGAACAGGGAACCACACCTCCATCGCAGCGGCTTCTTGAGGAAATGTCCACAGCGAGGCTGATTGGGCTGTGGCGTCCGTTTCTTCAGGGGGATGCCCGCTATCAAGCACCGACTGGGAAAACGCAGGGGCGGCCCAGCGACCCGTTTTGTGAATGTAGAACGGAGTAACGGAATAGCGGTTCGCGTTCTCACCCATGGACAATCCACGGGCGATCGCCTGCGCTGACCGAATTGAGACCTCATGTTCGCCCGATCGTCCACCAAACAAAAGTCCAACTGCTACCACGTGCTCTCTCCGTTTTTCCCTTATAAATGCGATAAATGCGATGATTCAACATTTCTTGATTCGATGGAGTGACCCGACTGCTAATATTACGTCGGGCACCTGTCTTGCAAGAACTCTATCACTGAATCAATGAACTGGTGAATTTAAGCGGAGATGCGGTCATCAGAGTGATAGAGTAAATACCTGAGGTTTGTCCTGGAATGCTTGACCCGCAACAGGATTCTATGGCAGCACTGACGTTCATGCGGTTGAAAGGTTAATGACTATCTCCACAAGCGATACTCCCATCACCCACGATCGCCCCCTTCATCATCCGCTCAAGCCAGACGACCAACTCTGTCTTCTGCACATTCCTAAAACGGCGGGCTCAACCCTGACCTCGATTGTGGATGCCAACTTTCACATTGATGACATCTTTCCAGACAACGTCATCGGCAAATATTCTCCTGAAGAACTGGAGCGCTATCGATTTTTCCGCAGTCACTACGACCATCAAGTCCAGCGCTTTTTTAAGAAGCCTCCGTATTTCATCACCATTCTTCGTGACCCCATCGACCGCGCCATTTCCCTCTACGAATTTTGGAAACGGGCGCGCCTTCGCGATCAGCCCGATGACAAGCCGCTGTCTGATCTGCTGAAAGAGGCCACCCTGGGGGGACTGGAAGCCTTTACCTGCTACGACGACCCCCAAGTTCGGGCTCGCACCTGCAACCGCCAGGTACGCCAACTCGCCATTGGAGTCGGTGGCCTGGGGCCAGACCCATCGGCTGATTTCTCCGATGAGGAGCTGTTGGCCATGGCCAAGAAAAATTTAGATGACCATTTGTTTGTCGGACTCACCGAACGCTTTCAAGATTCGGTTTTTCTGATGAACTACATTTTTGGGTGGTATCCCATCGCGAACTATCAGAGTCTTCGTGTCGCATCGAAGCGATCGCGCAAAGAGGACATTCCTCAGGACACGATAGACGTGGTGGCCAGCGTCAATCAGCTCGACATCGCACTCTATGAATACGGCTGTGAGCGATTTCAGCGAGACTACACCCAAATGGTTCGCGAATTGCAGGAGAATTACGGACTCCCCACGCCAGAAGAGGGCGATCGCCTCATCACAGACACCGCAACCCCTGAAGAACGGATTGACTTCTTGCTCCCTGCGCTAGAGCGTCATTACGAACGGTGCTACGCCGAACATCCGCCCCAAGAGCCTGTTTCTGTATATGACTTCAACTGTCTTCAGCCGCTGTACGGGTCGGGATGGCACCGTCGCAATGGCAAAAATAACGGCGTCATCATCAAAGACCGCCCCTTTCGCTGGACAGGCCCCGGCACCGTATCCACGATGGATCTGCCGCTCCAGTCAGAAGAAAACCTGACCCTGCGGGTTGATATTTTGAATGCGATCGCCCCCGACGTGCTCGACAGTTTACAGATTCGCGTTAATGGTCATGAGCTGCGACTGGTTCCCTTAGAGAAAACGTCAATCGATGCGGTTCTCTACGGAGTGATTCGCCCAGAGTGGCTGAAGGGCGATCGCCCCTTCACACGAATTGAATTCATCGTCAATCGCACCGCCTCTCTCAATGAGGTTGACCCGACCAATCGAGATACGCGGCTAGTCGGTTTGGCGATTCACCGCGTCCATATTTTTCCCACCAGAGAAACCCTATCGAAAGACCGCCTGCCCCACTTCACCTTTCCAGAAGACGATGTGTTCTGGCGAGAAGTGGCGGAATTTCTTGCCCAGCACCTTCGAGACAATGAGCGACTGGCGGCGAGATATGAGTTCATTGCAAAATTCTCAAAGCAGCTTGCCCTCTCTAGCGAGCCGTTTCATTCAATTCCTGAACTGAACTGGGTCGTGGTCTACAAAGGCGAGTACCAGAATATCCATGCAGAGTCCTTCGAGTGGACCCTCAAGACCCTCAAGCCCGTGTTTGCAAATACAGTCTTCGTTGTGTTTTCAAATCGGTCAGACGTGCCCACCATTTCTCGCTGGTCGAGTCACGTCTTGTCCCTCATGCAAAGTGTTTGGGGCGATCGCCTCGACCAAATGGGGCTCATCTCCACGGACACGCAAGACGCAATCACGGGCCGGATAAAGGGACTGTTGAAATTTTTGGGAATCGGAGCCTAACTAACACCGTGTCGGGTCTTATCGTTAATCTCGCGTTTCTCAATCAGCAGCCCACCGGACTCATGACCTACGGGGTGAATGTGATTTCCCATCTCCGTTCACTCACCCCCACACTGCTGACGCCCCAACCCTTCCCAGAAGAACACACCTACTCCATTCCAGCCACCATGACGGCAGATCAGGGGAGCAAAGGGCATGCTCGACGCCTGGTGTGGACGCAGATTCAACTGCCCGCCATTTATCGGCAACTGGACGCATCCCTCTTGTTTTCGCCCATTCCCGAAGCTCCCCTCGGCACTCGAACGCGATACGTGGTGACGGTGCATGACGTGATTCCTCTGCGGTTTCCCAAGCGATTCTCCCCCCTCACCCTCTACAGTCGCTACTATGTTCCCCATGTGCTGCGACAGGCTCAGCACATTCTGGCAAACTCAACCGCCACCGCTGAAGACGTGGTGAAGTTCTTCGGCATTCCTGCGTCTTCCATCACTCCGATTCCCCTGGCCTACGACGCAGCGCATTTTCGAGTGCTGGATGTGCCCAAGAAAAACTATTTCCTCGTCTTAGGTCGTCCCGATCCCCACAAGAATATTCATCGAGTGCTGGATGCCTTCGCTCAGCTTCCTCACTCGGACACAGAGCTGTGGTTAGCCGGAACGCCTGACCCGAAACTGACACCGCAACTTCTCATCCATGCCGATGAGTTGGGCATCCGCCAGCGGGTCAAGGTGCTGGATTACGTTCCCTATGCTGAACTGCCGAAACTGCTGAATCAGGCGATCGCCCTTGTCTTCCCGAGTCTATGGGAAGGGTTCGGTTTGCCCGTCCTTGAAGCGATGGCCTGCGGCACACCTGTCATCACCTCAACTCTCTCGTCGTTGCCAGAAGTGGCGGGTGATGCGGCACTGCTGGTTGATCCGTATCGTGGGGGGGCGATCGCCCAGGCCATGCATACGATACTGTCTGATGAAACTGCTCAACGCGACTTACGAACCGCAGGACTACAGCGAGTCAAACACTTTAGCTGGGAACAGACAGGCCGACACACCAAAGATGTATTGCAGAAATATCTGTAGTGTCGAATGCTGATCTTTGAGTTCCGATATGTTCTTTGGCAACTAGAGCACAAGTACAGTACGTTTGGCTGTAACCACTTGACGATAGGGATCGCACCCTACGAGATGGGCGATCGCATAACGACCAAACTCACTGGACGCAAACAAGCTTGAATACTCAACCGATAACTTGCGGCGTTCCGGTGCATCGACTTGTTATGACGCGCTGAATGCTGCCCCATTTTCTTTACTCAGCACTATTGATAGTATCAATCTCTTCAGGCAACACTACAGGAATTTCTGCATTTACAAATCC
>JAYKJC010000417.1:0-4036 GCA_035285885.1 Leptolyngbyaceae cyanobacterium
CTGCCAGAAAGACAGCGTGAGTTGGCGGCAGCAGCGGGCGATCGCCCATCGTCTACTCCATAGGTTCACTCCGTCAGTCCACTTCATCATCGGTCTCCCCCTTGTCAACTCGAGCAATCCCCATCCATGATTCACATGCAACTTGAGTACTTTTTATTCTTAGCAGCAGCTCTGTTCTGTATTGGCATCTTTGGCCTGGTGACCAGCCGGAACGCGATTCGCGTGTTGATGTCAATTGAACTTCTGCTGAATGCCGTTAACTTGAATCTATTAGCGTTTTCAAACTATCTCGATCCGGCAACGATTAAGGGTCAGGTTTTCAGCGTCTTTGTCATTACGATTGCGGCGGCAGAGTCTGCGGTTGGGTTGGCGATCGTCCTTGCGATTTATCGAAATCGCGATACCGTTGATATGGAACAGTTCAACCTGTTGAAGTGGTAGTTCTGGGGACGATGTGCAGCTTAATCAAGTCATCATTGCGTATAAGGCTGGCAGTTCGCTGAGTAAAAAATGGGCTGAGCAATGTGCGCAGCAGCTTGAGAAGCGAAATTGCCGTGTGTTGATGGGGCCGAGCGGAGCAACGGATAACCCCTATCCAGTTTTTCTATCTTCGGTGACCCAGCCGATCGATATGGCCCTTGTCTTTGGCGGTGATGGATCAGCGTTGGCGGCTGCACGTCACTTGGCCGCTGACCGAATTCGGATTTTGGCCGTTAATATTGGCGGGCACCTGGGGTTCCTGACCGAATCGCAGGATGATTTTGCAGACTCAGAAGCGGTTTGGGATCGACTGCTGAATGATCGCTTTGCGGTGCAGCGGCGATTTATGCTTCAAGCGGCGACCTTTGAGGGCAATCGCACCAACATGGAACCGATGAGCGATCGCTTCCTGGCGTTAAATGAGATGTGCGTCAAGCCTGCCTCTGCGGATCGCATGATCACGTCGATTCTGGAGATGGAAATTGATGGTGAAGTCGTTGACCAGTATCAGGGCGACGGGCTGATCGTCTCCACCCCGACAGGTTCAACTTGCTATACAGTTGCGGCCAATGGCCCCATTGTTCACCCTGGTATGGACGCAATGGTCGTGACGCCCATCTGTCCATTGAGCTTATCCAGTCGTCCGATCGTGCTTCCCCCCGGCTCGGTGGTCAGCATCTGGCCTCTAGCCGACCATGACCTCAGCACCAAGCTCTGGATGGATGGGGTTCTGGCAACGTCCATTTGGCCAGGGCAGCGTGTAGACATTCGCATGGCAGATTTCTGGGCTGAGTTTATTATTCTGCGAGAACACTATTCGTATTACCAAACCCTCCGAGAGAAGCTCCACTGGGCTGGGGCACGCGTTCGATACAGCAACAATCATCGGAATTGACGTGAAGTGAGACGAGTGGGCGCAGATCACTCGCCTCGCGATTCTGGCTTCTTAAGCATTGGCACCTATGAGTACACCGATATTTTCAGAGGAGAACCGCAACAATGTTCTGATTGTGGGGGCAAACGGGGGAATTGGCTTCGGCTTTGTAAACGCGTTGCTTCAGGAACCCAGCGTTCATCGCGTCATTGCCACCTATCGGAATCCTGAGACGGCACGTGAGCTGTTGGCGTTAGAGCAGACTCACTCAGCTCTGGCTTGCCTGCCGCTTGATATTTGTGATGAGGATCAGATTGAACGGGCGATCGCCCACATCAGCAGTATCGTTCCTCAACTTCATCTGGTGATTAACTGCGTCGGCATTCTCCATGAGGGTGATCTGCAACCTGAAAAGAGTCTCCGCCAGATCACCCCCGAATACTTAATGCGATACTTTCAGGTCAACAGCATCGGTGCGGTGCTGCTAGCGAAGCATTTGATGCCCTTGTTTAAGCGCGATCGCCCCAGTGTGTTCGCCACAATCTCCGCCAAAATTGGCAGCATTGAAGACAACCGTTTGGGCGGATGGTACGGGTATCGAGCTTCAAAGGCGGCACTGAATATGTTTCTCAAAACCGCCTCGATTGAATACAGCCGCCGCTGTCCCAAAACAATCATCACCTTACTGCATCCTGGAACAACGGATAGCAAGCTATCCGAGCCCTTTCAGAGAAATGTGCCGCCCGAAAAACTGTTTTCTGTCGAACGGACAGTGGCTCAACTCCTCGATATCATCCGTCAGTTAACCCCGAAGGATAACGGGAGCTTCTTTTCCTGGGATGGTCGTCCTTTGCCCTGGTAAGGGCTGAAAACGGAGTCTGGATAAAGTTTTCTGGAATATCAGAAGAATCACGTACAAGGTTTTCTCCCTCTCACTGACATCGTTAAGGATATGTCATTGTCAAACTTGACCGGGAGGGACATCAGGGCGATTTCCTGGATTCACACCATCTTGACCGGGAGGGGTATCGGGACGATTGCCAGGATTCTCGCCATCTCTGCCCGGAGGGGTATAGGGACGATTGCCAGGATTCTCGCCATCTCTGCCCGGAGGGGTGTCAGGACGATTGCCAGGATTGTTCCCATCCTGACCGGGAGGGGTGTCAGGACGATTGCCAGGATTCTCGCCATCTCTGCCCGGAGGGGTGTCAGGACGATTTCCTGGATTATTGCCATCTCTGCCCGGAGAGGTGCCAGGACGATCGCCTGGTTGGGAGCGATCGCCCTGTGATCCTGGCGATCGCTCTGGCTGTTGTCTGTCTGTCAAATTGTCCTGAATCTCTGCGGCATCCGTGGTTCGGTCGAGGGTCTCGATGGGGCGATCGCCCGCTTGCTCAATTCTGGGTGAGATTAGGTGAGGATTTGCGCGGGAAGACGGATCCATGACTCCGGCATCGACCAGATCTTGCGGCGTTGCGGTCATCCCAAGGAATCGCGGCATGCGAACAGTCGCGGCAGTCTCGTCAAACTGATGATTTTCCAGTGCTTCTAAGGTTTCAGCGCGCACTTGAGCGATGCTCTCATCCCCAGCAAAGGCCAGAGTCTCAGCGGATGCGTCTGCATAGAGTTCGGGGGATTCTAGGCTCAAATCTTGAACCAGGGCACTGGTTTCATAGAATCGATCTAAATCAAAGCGGTATAAACGCTCCAGGCGATCGCCCACAAACACAGCCAGATGCCCCGCCTCCAGTTCAACCTGTTGGGTTTCGTTAATGTTCGCAACTTCGATGCCACTATTCGTCAATGCACCGATGATCGTTACATCAGCCTCCGCATTATGCCGAACAAACAAGGCCGATCCGCGAATGCCAGCGGTCGCATTGGGAGTCCGTAGGCGCGATCGCCCCTGACCAGGGGGAATCAACAACAGCATCGTGCCATTGCCTAGCTCAAAGGTGCGGGTATTCGGGACGAATTGAAATAGGGCAAGTTCACCAATTCGGGCCAGCGAACCATCATTGAAACGCAGTTCGGCAAAGGCTTCTCTCTGAGTAGATAGAGAGTCACCGACTTCCATCTCATCCGACAGGCGAGCGGGCCGAGCCGATCCTCCGTCAGAAATGAGATTAACGTCATTTCTTAAGCGTTGAATATCCGCACGAGTCAATGGTGTGTTGGCAGAGGCAGGAGTCATTTCTCCCCCCATGACCACACCTAAAACGCTGATGAAAAAGCAGATTGATAAATAGCGAAACATAAGCTAAGCCAGTTTATATAATCATCCGTTGATGCGCCCTCAATCCTCAATGTTCCCTCAGGCATCAAAATTACAGCGATAAGCACGCTGATTAGGTACAGTGGTGTGTGGCGCTGCGCGTCACACACCACTGTTTTTATGCTTAACGCGGTTGCAAACCGCTGAATAGAAAAGATTGTGCTCCGACATTCCAATGCCTCAATGCATTAGGGAGGTAGGGGCACAATCTCTCCGATCCTCTTTACTACGCTTTCATCCCATACCCGGATTCACTAAGTCCCCGGAGTCGTCGCACATTGTGTAGCTGGGTCGGCAGCAATTTGATTACAGAGGTTGATGTTGTATTGGTCATCTGCGGCAGGTTCAGTGTAGAACTCGCTGCGAAGTGCCCGTGGGGTGATGAATCGAGCTGCAATGGGACCTGC